>VERU01000329.1 GCA_018882485.1 Rhodoferax sp.
AGGTTGGGCCCTGCTCCTGCAGGACTCGGGCCCGTCAATCGAAAAATCGTTTCCCTTCCCCGACTTTTCAAAAGCCCTGTCATTCGCCAATGCCGTGGCATTCTTGGCCCAACAGTGGAACCATCACCCCGACCTGACAATCACCTCGCAGTGCTGTGTGGTTCGCTACCAAACCCATGATCTTGGCGGCTTGTCGACTTGGGACTTTGAATGCGCAAAGCGGATCGACCTGTTGCTGGCTTCAGCGGCCTAAGCCCGGAATCCGGATCTCAACCTTTCCGGGGGGTGGTCATTGCCAACCACGGACGACATGTAATGGTCGCCAGCGACGGTCGCCATGTCCTGTGCCACCTGCGTGGAAAGAAGGCTTCGGCTGTGGTCGGTGACCACGTGCTCTGGCACCCCGCCGAAAGCCAGGGGGTTATCGATCAGGTCATTGAGCGGCGCAACCTGCTGTATCGTCAGGATGAAACAAGGGTCAAGTCGTTTGCAGCGAATCTGGACCAAGTGCTGATCCTGATCGCAGCAGAGCCCGCCTATTCGACAAGGCAACTGGCCCGCGCACTGATCGCAGCAGAAGCTGCCGGCATACCCGCGACCATAGGCCTGAACAAGAGTGACCTGCACGAACCGTTTCAGCGGGCCTGGGATTCGCTGGCGCCCTACCGCGCCATGGACTACTCGGTGTTACCCCTTTGCCTGCGCAAGGCCGACGACACGGCGCGTCACAACCTAAATCAATGGTGCCAGAACAAAACCACCTTGGTGCTGGGCCCTTCAGGCGCGGGAAAAAGCACGCTGATCAATCTCCTGTGCCCGGACGCGCTCGCACAGACGGCAGAATTGTCGAACGCGCTGAAATCCGGTCGCCACACCACAACCGGCACCACCATGTACAGGGTCGAAAACCATTCCGGTACATTTTTGATCGACTCGCCAGGATTCCAGGAATTCGGACTCCAACACATCGCCGCATCCAGGCTGCAAGGTCTCATGCGCGACATCCATCGCCATGCCCATGGCTGCCGTTTTTACAACTGCACACACCGCCACGAACCTGGATGCCGGGTCATCGCGGCCATCACAACAGACAACGAGGAAACATCGCTGGATAAGGAGCGGTACCAGATTTATTGCGAGTTGTTCATGGAGTTGTCCAGACCACCTGTGCGTTGAAGGGGGGGCACCTCCGCCGCACCGTCAGCCCAGGAAACGGGACAAGGTCAACAGGGCCAGCAGGACCACCCACATCACCACGGTCCGCCAGACCAGGCCAACCACCACGGTCAGATGAGCCGAGGACAGTTGTTCCTCGGGAACGGCTGACGACCCAGTCCTGCCCAGAGGGAGTCCCACCGCACCCGCAGTCGCAGCGAGAATCACTCCATCGTTGTCACTGATACCTGAGGCCTCATGACGTCGCCACCCATCAATGGCTTCTTCAAAACTGCCCACCATGGCAAAGCCTAGCGCAGTCAGACGGGCCGGAAGCCAGTCCGCTCCGTACCACGCGGTTCGTGCCGACTGCTGTAGCGCGGCACTCACTGGTTGAAGTGGGGTCACACCAGGGTGTTGCCAGTACCGACCCACGAATTCTGACAACCGGTAGATGATGGCCCCCGCTGGTCCCAGTCCCATCGCCGCCAGCAAAGAAAACCACACGATGACACCAAAAACATGCCGATGCGCCGCAATTACCGAGAATTCAATCACATGGCGCACCATTTCACCCTTGGGCAAATCGGCCGACTCACGACGCCTCCATTGCGCCAGTAGTTTCACGGCAGTTGCATGATCGCCCTGCTCCAATGCATCACGAATCCGCGTGAAATGGAAACTGAATTGCCTGAAACCCAGGGTGACATAGAGAACAGTCACATTCCACATCAGGGCAAGCGGCCAACCAACGAGGCTCATCAGGGCCCAGTGGACGGCAGTCGCAACACCAGCAGGCAATAAAACAGCCAGGCTCCAGATAAGCCAACTGTGACTGGCTTGACCCGCATCAAAACTGTGACCGACCCACCGAATCCACATCCTGGACATCGAATGGATCCAATTACCTGGCTGGATCGGTCTGGCCTGCTCCAGCAGCAAGGCGATCAACACGGAGACAAAACTCATCCGATCATCATAACGATACCCGGGTCGACACCGACGCCTGCCGCAATTCGATCAAGCGGCCATCAGACGGTAGAAATTCCTCAGCAAGGCAGCGGTCACCCCCCAAATGTAGCGGGTGGATGCCTGATCCTGATAAGGCATGGCCAGCCATTCCCGACGGGTGCCCTGCCAATCCAGGCACTGTCGGAGATGATGGGCTGGATTCATCAGGTAAGCCAGCGGGACCTCGAAGGTATCAGCGACTTCCTCCGAGTTGAGCTTCAGTTCGAAACCGAGGCTGACCAGTCCTACCACCGGCGTTACCACAAATGCAGACCCTGTGAGGTAATCCGGCAGGACCCCGACCACATCGATCCAGCGCGACTCAAGCCCAATTTCTTCCCGGGTTTCACGCAAAGCGGCCGCGACAGCATCCGCATCTTCCGATTCCACCTTGCCACCGGGGAAAGCAATCTGCCCTGCATGCGTCGTCAACTGCCAGGTGCGCTCGGTGAGCAGCACGGTGGGTTCTTCCCTCAGCACGATGGGCATCAGAACTGCAGCGCGACGCGGTGGATGGTTAGCCAGCGGCCTCTCACGGTCTGGCTCAGGTTGCCAGGTTGGCGGACGTCTGAAGCGATCCCGGATCGGTTGCGGTTTGAGCATGGCCCCATCGACCGCTGGAAGGTGTCTGTCGATGCCCATGATGGGCACCGTTGCCGGATCAAACCACGGAAGCTGTACAGTCATTCCAGGGAACTCACCGGATAGGCGCCCCACGCAGCAGGGCACAAAATGTAAGGCCGCCAGCGGCTCATGCCGAGGCGGCCAAACGACACATCCAGGCAGGTCAAACGGCGGATGTCTTTCGGGCGGGGAGCTTTTCCCGGATACGGGCCGACTTGCCGCTGCGATCGCGCAGGTAGTACAGCTTGGCCCGACGCACATCACCTCGCCGCTTCACTTCGATGCTGGCAATCAGGGGGCTGTAAGTCTGAAAAGTCCTCTCGACGCCTTCACCGCTGGAAATCTTCCGCACAATAAATCCACTGTTCAGCCCACGATTGCGCTTGGCGACGACAACACCTTCGTAAGCCTGCACCCGCTTGCGATTGCCCTCCACCACATTGACATTCACAACCACGGTGTCTCCCGGGGCAAAATCAGGAATCGTCTTGCCCAGGCGGGCGATTTCCTCTTGTTCGAGGGTCTGTATCAGGTTCATGGGTTCTCCTTGATCATGGACACGCTGGCACCCGGATGGCGCCCAGGTCGGTGGTCACTGCCACCAACCGCTGCCCAGAGGATCGTTAAAGCGTGAGATTGTAACCGGGACACTGCCGGGGTTCACACCCAGGATCAGCTCAAGTCGAATCAGGCAATGGCAGAGAGCTCAACGCAGCCTCGTCGGCAGGCTTCAGGCTTCCCTCCTGACGAGCCCGCGTGACGAGGTCAGGGCGCAGCTGGGCTGTAAGGGCAAGCGACGTCGCTCGGCGCCATGCTGAAATGCGGGTATGGTCGCCCGACAGCAAGACGTCGGGCACCGCTCGGTCACGCCAAACGGGCGGACGGGTGTAATGGGGACAATCGAGCAGGCCATCCAGCTCGCTGCCAAAGCTGTCCTGCTGGTGGCTGGCTGGACTGTTCAAAACCCCGCCCTGCAGGCGAGCGACCGCATCCAACAGCGCCATCGCCGCAATCTCGCCCCCCGACAACACGAAATCACCCAAGCTGATCTGCTCGCTGACGAAGGCGTCGATGAACCGCTGATC
>VERU01000330.1 GCA_018882485.1 Rhodoferax sp.
GCCCTGGGCTATGCGGTGCACCATGTGTTCGTGCTGCTGCTGGCCGGGCTGGTGGGGGCGGCCCTGCCGGCGCCCGGCATCTGGCCGGTACTGTTCGGCTTCGGCATGGGCCTGACGCTGCTGCTGGCCTTCGGCCTGCCGCCGGTGCTGCAGCTGGCGCAGGTGCCGCCGCTGCGGGTGATCCGGCGCGATGTCGGGCGGCTCAAGCCGGCTTCGCTGGGGGTGCTGGCATTGGGCGTGCTGGGCTTTGCCGCGCTGCTGCTGGCGGCCAGCCGCGACCTCTGGCTGGGCGGCATCGCGGTCGGTGGTTTTGCTCTGGCCGTTGGCCTGTTTGCCTTGCTGAGCTGGCTGGCCGTGAGGCTGCTGCGCTCCCAGGTGCGCGACGAGCTGGCGCCGCGCTGGCTGGTGCTGGCCACCCGCCAGATCGCGGCGCGACCGGCCTACGCGGTGGTGCAGGTCAGCGCCCTGGCGGTGGGCCTGCTGGCCCTGGTGCTGCTGGTGCTGCTGCGCACCGACCTCATCAGCAGCTGGCGCCGCGCCACCCCGCCGGATGCGCCCAACCGTTTCGTCATCAATGTCATGCCCGAGCAGGGCGACGACTTCCAGCAGGCCCTGCGCGACGCCGGCGTGGCGCGTTTCGACTGGTACCCCATGATCCGGGGTCGCCTGGTGGCCGTCAACGGACGGGCGGTGACGCCCGAGGACTACACCGAGGAGCGGGCCCGTCGGCTGGTGGACCGTGAGTTCAACCTCTCCCACAGCGCGATCCAGCCGCCGCAGAACGCGGTGGTGGCCGGGCGCTGGCAGCCCGAGGAGGCCGGCGCCATCAGCGTCGAGGAGGGCCTGGCCCGCACCCTGGGCCTGAAGCTGGGCGACCGCCTGCGCTTCGATGTGGCCGGGGTGCAGACGGAGGCGGCCATCACCTCGCTGCGCAAGGTGGACTGGGGGTCCTTGCGGGCCAATTTCTTCGCCATGTACCCGGTCAGCCGCATGCCCGACGTGCCCAGCACCTACATGGCGGCCTTTCGCGCGCCGCCGGCAGCCGGTTTTGACAACGGTCTGGTGCGCCAGTTTCCCAACATCACCAATGTGGACATGAGCGCCACCTTCACCCAGGTGCAGGGGGTGCTGGACCAGGTGATCCGCGCGGTGGAGTTCCTGTTTGCCTTCACCCTGGCGGCGGGGCTGGTGGTGCTGTTTGCCGCCGTCACCGCCACCCGCGAGGAGCGCGCCCGGGAGTTCGCCATCTACCGCGCCATCGGTGCCCGCGCCAGCCTGCTGCGCCAGGTGCAGCGGGCCGAATTGCTGGGCGTCGGGCTGCTGGCCGGCCTGCTGGCCTCGCTGGTGGCCTCGGTGGTGGGCTGGGCGCTGGCCCGCTTTGTGTTTGAATTCGACTGGATCGTCTCCTTCTGGGTGCCGCTGTGGGGCAGTCTGGGCGGTGCCGTGCTGGCCCTGGCCGCCGGCTGGTGGGGACTGCGCGAGGTGCTGCGGCGCCCCGTGGTGGAAACGCTGCGCCGCGCCAGCGAATGAGGCGATCCTGTCAATTTTGATAGCAAACTATTGAGTATCCATAAGGCCTGAAGCCGTTTTTTCGATGCAAACCGAAGAGAAACCAGCCTTTGAAACGCCCTTCGAGTGGCTGGGCGGCGAGGACCGCGTGCGGGAGCTGGTCGATCGCTTCTATGACCT
Source organism: Rhodoferax sp. (assembly GCA_018882485.1). Taxonomy (GTDB): domain Bacteria; phylum Pseudomonadota; class Gammaproteobacteria; order Burkholderiales; family Burkholderiaceae_C; genus Rhodoferax. Next base: position 1,690 of record VERU01000330.1, read on the forward strand.
GATGGCGCTGGAGCCGGCCTATGCCCAGCTGCGCGCTGCGCATGGCAGTTCGCTCGATGGCGCCCGCCAGAAGCTGTTCTGGTTCCTGTGCGGCTGGCTGGGCGGGCCGTCGCATTACACCGACCGCTTCGGCCACCCCCGGCTGCGGGCCCGCCACCTGCCGTTTCGCATCGGCGAGGTCGAGCGCGACCAGTGGCTGGCCTGCATGCGCCAGGCCATGATCGAGACTGGGGTGCCCGAGGCCCTGCGCGAACGCCTGGCCGGCGCCTTCTTCCAGACGGCAGACTGGATGCGCAACACCGAAACGCCATGAGCGGCAAGCCACGCGCGGCGTCCGGCGCGGCGGCCACGCCCGCCAGCTCGGCCCTCAGCCAGATCCGGCAGCGGCGCGAGCGCACCCTGACCATGATCGTGCGTGAGGCGATCGCCGGCATGATCGCCCGCTCGGAGATCCGCGCCGGCGACCGCATCAACGAGAGCGAGCTGGCCAGCCGGCTGGAAGTCAGCCGCGGGCCGGTGCGCGAGGCCTGCCGCAGCCTGGAGGAGGCGGGCCTGCTGGTGAGCGTGGTCAACCAGGGCGTGTTCGTGCGGGAGATGTCGCCCGACGACGCACGCCAGCTGTACGAGGTGCGGGGCGCGCTGTCCGGGCTGATCGGACGGCTGGCGGCGCAGCGCATCTCGGCGGGGCAGGTGGCGGCGCTGCGCGATGCCGTAGACCGCATGGGGCAGGCCGCGCAGGCCGGCGATGTGGCAGCCTATTACCCGCTCAACCTCGAATTCCACCAGCAGCTTCTGCAGGCTGCCGACAACCGGCTGCTGGCCGACATGTACCTGACCACGGTAAATCAGACCCATCTGTTCCGCCAGCGCGGCCTGGTGCAGCCCGGCAGCCTGGCCGTCTCCAACCAGGAGCACCAGCAAATCGTCGACGCGCTGGCGCTCGGCGATGCCGTGCTGTCCGAGCGCCTGCTGACCGCCCATGTGGCGGGTGGCTGGGAGCGGCTGGCGCGCACCGTGGCCGCGCCCTGAGCGGCCCGCGTTTTCGGTCCGGCCTGTCGGCATCATGGTTTTCCCCGGCAGCCCGATCGGCAGCTCGCCATTAAACTGTCAACAGTTGGCAATCTGGCGCGCCCGGACCTTCCCGGGCAACGCCGTGCCCCTTTGAGGATGCAACCCATGTCCCGAAACACCACGGTGCCCGCCGATACCCAGGCGCCGCCCGTCACCGAGATGCTGGCCCGCCTGGTCGCCGAGCACCCCAGCGCCGGCTGGAGCGAGGCGGTGGATGCGCAGGCGCATCGCACGTTCGCCAACTGGGCGGGCTGCGCCGTCGGGCCGTCCGGTCACGCCACCCTGGAGGCGGCGATGGCCGCGGTGCAGGACCTGGCGCCGGCCCCGCAGGCCGCCGTGCTGGGTCGTCGCGAGCGGGTCGACCTGGCCAGCGCCGCGCTGCTCAACGGCATCAGTTCCCACACCTTCGATTTCGACGACACGCACCTCAAGACCATCATCCACCCCGCCGGGCCTGTGGCCTCGGCTGCGCTGGCTCTGGCCGAGCACCTGCAGCTTGGTGGCCGTGCGCTGATCGACTCGGTGGTGCTGGGCATCGACGTGGCCTGCCGCATGGGCAACCTGGTCTACCCCGAACACTACGACCGCGGCTGGCACATCACCGGCTCCACCGGCACGCTGGGTGCAGCCGCAGCCTGCGCGCGCCTGCTGGGCCTGAACGCAGAGCAGACCACCATGGCGCTGGGCATTGCCGCGTCGCAGCCCATCGGCTTGCGCGAACAGTTCGGCACCATGACCAAACCCTTCCACCCCGGTGGCGCAGCGCGTGCGGGCCTGATGGCCGCTTTGCTGGCACAAAAGGGCTTCACATCCAGCGCCCGCGCCCTTGAAGCCCCGCGCGGCTGGGCGCAGGTGCTGTCCACCAAGTACGACTGGCGCGAAGCGCAGGACGAGCTGGGTCAGCGCTTCGAGATCAGCTTCAACGCCTACAAACCGTTTGCCTGCGGCATCGTGATCCACCCCAGCATCGACGCCTGCGCGCAGCTGCGCGAGCGCGGCGTGCGGCCCGAGCAAGTCGAGCGCATCGACCTGCGCGTGCACTCGCTGGTGCTCGAGCTGACCGGCAAGAAAGAGCCGCAGGACGGCCTGCAGGGCAAGTTCAGCGT
>VERU01000331.1 GCA_018882485.1 Rhodoferax sp.
GGGCAGCACATCAACAAGACCGACTCAGCCGTGCGCGTCACCCACCTGCCGACCGGCATCGTGGCGGAATGCCAGGACGACCGCAGCCAGCACCGCAACAAGGCCCGGGCGCTGCAGGTGCTGGTGGCCCGCATCCAGGACAAGGAACGGGCCGAGCGCGCGGCCCGCGACGCGGCACACCGCAAATCGCTGATCGGCACCGGTGACCGCAGCGACCGCATCCGCACCTACAACTTTCCCCAGGGACGGTTGACCGATCACCGCATCAACCTCACCCTGTACAAACTGGGGGCCATCCTGGAGGGCGATCTGGACGATGTGATCCAGGCGCTGCAGGCCCACGAAGCGGCAGAACAACTGGCCGCGCTGGAGGTATCCGGGCTGTGACCCGGATGGCTGCAGCCACGGTGACCGACGGTTGAGATCGACCCCGCCCATGACCGCCACGCCCACGATCGCACAGGCCCTGGCTCGGGCCCAGTCATCGGGCCTGAACCGGCATGCGGTCCGGTGCCTGGTGCTGCAGGCCCTGGAACGGGAACCGGACGAGACCGCGTGGCTGCTGGCCCACGACCAGGATGCCTTGCCCGCCGCAGCGGCGCTTCGCTTGGAGTCCGCCCTGCGGCGACTGCGGGCGGGCGAACCGCTGGCCTACATCACGGGCTCGGTGGCCTTCTACGGCCTGCGGCTGCGCGTAGACGCCCGGGTGCTGATTCCACGCCCCGATACCGAGACCCTGGTCGACTGGGCGCTGGCCTTGCTGCCGCCTGCGGGTCGGGTCAGGCCTTCGGTGCTGGACCTGGGGACGGGCAGCGGCGCCATCGCCCTGGCGGTCCGTCAGGCGCGGCCCGACGTCCGGGTGACCGGCGTGGATGCGAGCGCCGAAGCGTTGGAGGTGGCCTGCGCAAATGCCCGAAGGCTGGGACTGATGGTGGATTTTCGTCTGGGCGACTGGCTGATCGGGGAAACCGCCCGGTACAACCTGATCGCGGCTAACCCCCCCTACATCGCCGAGGGCGATCCGCACCTGCCGGGCCTGACCCACGAGCCTCTGCGCGCATTGACCGCCGGGGATCAGGGCCTGGACGATCTGCGCCGCATCGTGGCGCAGGCACCCGGCTGTCTGCAAACCGGCGGCTGGCTGGTGCTGGAACACGGGTTCGACCAGGGGCCCGCCGTGCGGGCCCTGCTGGACTCAGCCCCCTGGTCGCAGGTACAGACCCGCCGCGATCTGGCCGGTCACGAACGCTGTACGGCGGCGCAGCGCGCGCCCGATGGCGGTCAATCCGAGTTCACCGCGAAAAAATAGGCCTGCGGCTGGTCCGGCTTGAACCAGGCCAGCACGTCGGCCGGCAGGCTGTCCAGCCGCAGCGCAGCGCTGACCTTGAGCTCCCCGGCCAGCTCCAGTTCCAGCACGTGGGCCTCCTCCTTGGAGGACGATTCGTTGAAGATCACCACCTTGGGTTTGAGGCTCTGGCTGCCCGGGGCCACGACCTGTCCGAGCCCTCCGTCGCTGAGCTGCACGATGGTGCCGGGCGGGTAGACGCCCAGCAGCTTGATCAGAAAGCCCAGCAGCGCGGTGTCGTACCGGGCCGATTCGCGCTTGAGCAACTGGCTCAGGGCCTCGGTGGGCGCCATCGGCGCCAGATCGAGGGCCTCCGGGGTGCACAGGCGGTCGTAGCGGTCGACCAGGGCGAGGATGCGGGCGCCGATCGACAGGTCGCGCTTGCCCTTGGGCCAGCCACTGCCGTCCACCAGCTCATGGTGGTCGGCAATGATCTCGAGAGCCTGCGCCGAGAACATGCCGGACTCGGTGGCGAAGCGCAGGCTGAACTGCAGGTGCTGGCGGTACTGGTCTTCCTCGTAGCGGTTGCGTTTGCCCACCGCCAGAATGCGGGTCGGGATCTCGGCCTTGCCGGCGTCGTGCACCACGGCTGCCATGGCGAGGTCCTTCAGCGCGGTCTCGTCGAGGCCGGCCCGCTTGCCCAGCATCATGGCCAGCGTGAGGGTATTGAGCGCATGGCACTGTTGCACCCCCCCGACCTTGGTGCCCAGCAGGTGCAGCATCACCGCCTTGCCCCTGGCCACCGCCGAGGCCATGTCGGTGGACATGCCGTCGAGCTTCTTGCCGGCCGCCCGGGGCGCGGCGGTCACCGCCGTCAGCGCTTCGCGGGTGGTGCGGGCGGTGGACTCCCAGGCGCGGTCGGCCTGCACCTGAGACTGCTTGTGGCGGACCATGCGCTCGGCCTTGAGCTGGGCAATCTGCTGCTGCTGAGCCGACAACTCGAGCCGGGCGGGTGGCTTGGTGTCGGCCGGAACCCCCTCGCCAGCGACAGCCGGCTTCTCGGCAGCCGACTTGCTGGCAGCCGGTGCGGCGGCCGCGTCGGTCTGCGCACGGGGAGGCAGCGGAACTTCGCTCTTGGACGGGAAGTAATACAGGCGCCCCGCGATGTCCAGCGTGCGCATGACCGCGAGGTCGTCCTCGGATTTGAGCAGCATCCGATTGGACATGAAAGGGTGCTCGGACCACTTCACGTCCAGCCAGACAAACAGGCCCAGCGTCAACTGCGACGGATCGATGGCGACCGCTCCGTCCTTCTTGTTCCAAATGGCCATCAGCTGATAAGAGAGGGGCTCGTGGTGCGCAACATTCGATCCATCGGCCAGGTGGCTCGTCCGACGGCGACTATCGAGCCAAACGATCGGGGAGTCCATCCCCCAAAAGGGGGATATGGCCCGCAGTCCGCCCCAATCCCCGAGGCTCGGTGGAATAATAACGTCTCGTTCTTACCTGCCCTCCACCATGACCGACACCCAAACCCGCATCGCCGAACTGGTCAAGAGCCACGATGTGCTGCTCTTCATGAAGGGCAGCGCCAGCTTCCCGCAATGCGGCTTCTCCGGCCGTGCGGTGCAGATCCTCAAGGCCTGCGGGGTCGATCCGCGCGCCATCACCACCGTCAACGTGCTGGAAGATCCGGAAATCCGCGCCGGCATCAAGGACTTCAGCAACTGGCCGACCATCCCGCAGCTGTATGTGAAAGGCGAGTTCATCGGCGGCTCGGACATCATGATGGAGATGTACGAGTCGGGTGAGCTGCAGCAGGTGCTGGGCAAGCCGGCCAGCTGATCGCGCACGGCCCAGTCAAACCTGCCAGCGGCTGCGGGCCTCCAGCACCGACCGGGGGTAGGCCGGCAGGCCCCGGGAACCGTTGTAACGGCCCAGTGCCATGAACAGGTCGCCCCGCTCCACGTCGAGGTAGTGCCTGAGGATCACGCAGCCAAAACGCAGGTTGGTCTGCAAATGAAACAGGCGGCTGGTGTCGCCATCGCCCAGCACCCGCATCCAGAAGGGCATGACCTGCATGTAGCCCCGGGCGCCGGCACTGGAAATGGCGAACTTGCGGAAATTGCTTTCCACCTGGATCAGGCCCAGCACCAAGGCGGTCTCCAGGCCCGCGCGATGGCTCTCGTACCACAGGGTCTGCAGGAACTCGCGGCGGGCCCGGGCATCGGGCTTGTGCCGCAGCAGGCGCTGCCCATTGACGGCCAGCCAGTGTTGGTAGCGCTGACGGACTGCCGGATCGTCGATTTCATGGACCGGTGGCGCACGCTGCTCCACAGCGGCAGTCAGCGCATTGCGCACCGTGTCGATCAGCGGCTCTTCCAGCTGGCGACCGGCGCTGGCCCGCTCCTGAAAAAGGAGCAGTAAAGGTAATCCCCACAAGGCCCTGAGGCCTGTACGCCGGTCCATCGCGGTGCCGGCGGACACCGCCTCAGGCGACCAGCCGGGACCGCACCCAGGCGGGCATGTCGACCAGCGGCACCGGTGTTGCAGCGGTGTCGCGGCGG
>VERU01000332.1 GCA_018882485.1 Rhodoferax sp.
CGTCGCGCGCGCCTGGGCCAGCCCATGCGCCGCCGCCGTTGCGTCCTGCCGCGCCGCAGCCAGTTCCTGCTCGCGCAGTTGCAGTTCGGTGCGCACGCCGTCGCTCTGGGCGGGGGAGACAAAGCCCTGCTGCGACAGGGATTCCGAGCGCGCCAGTGCATTCCGCGCCAGCGTCGTCGCGGCTGCGGCCCGCTCGCGGTTGGATTGCGCGCGACCCAGTGCTGCCTGGGCCGCGGCGATGCGTTCCTGCTGTTCGGCCCGGCTGCGCGCGTCCAGCAGCGGAGCCTGGGGCGGCGCCAGTTCCGCCACCACCTGACCTCGCGTCACCGGATCACCGGCCTGCAGGTCGATGCGCCCCAGCTGGCCGGCTTGCGGGGCCGACAGGGCATAGCGCGCCTGCAGTCGGGTTCGCCCATCTTCCAGCACCGAGCGTTCGAAACGGCCCTGGGTGACCGGCGCGGTTTGCACCGCACGCGGACCGGGCAGCAGCACCCAGGCCAGCAGGGCGGCGCCTGTCAGGGCGGCAGCGCCGAGGTAAAGAATGCGTTTCATCGAAGCTCCTGCAGGTCATTCCCGGGTCTTGAGCACGCCCACCAGGTCCAGCGCGTCGACGCGGCGGCGCACCACCCAGGCGCTGAGGCCGCCGGCCGCCAGTGTGGTCAGCGCGGCGAAGGCGTAGGTCGCTGGCGAGATGGCCAGCGGAAAGAAGAATTCGTCGGTCTGGATCAGTTGCACGATGGCGCCCGACAGCAGCCGACCGGCCAGCAGGCCCAGCGGCGTGGCCAGTGCGATGACGATGGCCAGTTCGCCCAGCAGGAAGCCCGAGACTTCGGCTCGCGTGAAGCCGAGCACCCGCAGGCTCGCCAGCTCCCAGGTGCGCTCGGCCAGCGCGATGCGCGCGCTGTTGTAGACCACGCCGACGGCGATCACCGTGGCGAACAGCGTGAGCACCAGGCTGAAGACGCTCAGGTTGCGGGCGGTGACTTCCTGGATGTTGCGCAGCAGGGTGGCCTTGCTCATGGCCGCAGCCACTCTCGGCAGTTGTCCCAGCTTCTCCAGCAGGGCCGTTTCGTGGCCGCGTTCCACCGCCAGCGTGACCTGGTTGACCCGGTCGCCTTCGCCCAGCAGCCGGTTGAGCGAGCGGCGCTCGATGTAGGCGTTCATGCCCATCATCTCGGCCACCGTGGCACTCACCGTCAGCTCCAGCGCGTCGCGGTTTCCATCGAGCCGCTCCACCCGCACCGAATCGCCGGGCCGCACATCGAGGCGGGCGGCCAGACGGTCGGTCAGCAGCAGGCCGTGCGCCGGCAGGTCCATCACCTGCTGGCGCAGGTCGACGATGCGCTGCAGTTCCCCCTGGATTGGACGACCCTGCAGGCTGCCACGCCAGCTGCGGGATCCATGCGACAGCCGTACCGCGACCGCCCGGCTGCCCTCGGTCGCGGTGACATGGGGCAGCCGGGCCAGTTCCTGCTGCACCGAGGCCGGCACCGCATCGGTCAGCGCCAGGGTGATGTCGCCGCGCAGCACCCGGGTGAACTGGGTGTCCACCAGCAGCAGGATCGCGTCCTTCCAGAACGCGCCGGTGATCACGATCGCCACCGCCATGGCAACGCCCAGCACCGTGAGGCCGGCGCGCAGCGGGCGCCGCGAGAGGTTGCGCAGCACCATGCGCAGGCTGTTGGGCAAACGCCGGTACCACCCCAGGCGCTCGACCAGCAGCGCCCGGTAGGCGGCGGGTGCGGCCGGGCGCATCGCTTCGGCGGGCGCCAGACGGACCGTTGCGCGAATCGCCTGAAAGGTGGCCGCCATGGCGGCCAGCAGCGTCACTGCAGCGGCTGCCAGCAGCAGCTCCGGACGCACCCGGTAATGCAGTTCGGGGAAGCGGAACACGTCGGCGTACACCCCCACGAACCAGTGGCCGAGCAGCGCGCCCAGTCCGAGGCCCGGCAGCAGGCCGACCAGCACGATCGCCAGCACCATCCGCAGGTAGTGCAGGCCGATGGCGCGGTCGTCATAGCCCAGCGCCTTGAGTGCGGCGACCTGCTCGCGCTGCGTGGCGATCTGCCGCCCGAGCACCACGTTCAGCAGGAACGCCGCCACCCCCAGGAAAATGGCGGGCAGCACCGTGCCCAGCACCCGCTGCTCCTGGATTTCGGATTCCAGGATGCGGTGCGACAGCTGCTCGTCGCGTCCGCCGGCCCGCAGTCCGCCATGGCGTGCCAGCAGACGGTCCAGGGCTGCGATCACCTCGTCCTGGCTGGCCCCCGGGGCCAGCCGCAGGGCCACCTGGTTGAAGGCGCCGGCCATGTCCGCCGCGGCAGCCAGCGCCCGGTGGTCCACCCAGAAGACGCCGAAGCCGCGCTGATCGGGCGAGCCGCCGAGTCCGGCGAAGATGGTCTCGGGCGAGAGGGCGATGCCGGTGATCAGCAGCCGCTCCTGGCGCCCGTTGATCAGCGCGCCCACCGTGTCGCCGGGGCGCAGACCGCGGGCGCTCGCAAATCCTTCGGAGACCAGCGCTTCCAGCGCACCCGAGGCGTGGGGCGCCACCATCTGGCCGCGCCGCAATTGCACCTGGTTGAGCTCCGGAGAGCGCGCCGGGTCCAGGCCCACCAGCCGACCCACGATGGGGTCGGAAACCAGGGGCAGCCGGATCTGGGCCATCTGGGTCAGGCTGGTCTCGACCGCCGCTACCCCGGGCAGCGCCTCGATCTCGCGCTGCAGTGCCATGGGTGCGCGCTTGAGGCTGGCGAAGACGTCCGCGAAACGGGCATCGGTGTAATAGAGGTCGCGCGACCAGGCCAGCGTGTCGTAGGCGCTGAAGGTGGTGATGAAGCCGGCCACGCCGCTGGCCACCACCAGCGCGATGGTCAGGGCCTGGCTCCACATCAGCCGCAGGTCGCGCAGCAGCTTGCGGTTCAGGGCTTTCACCAGGACAGCTCCGACGGCGAGAGCTTGTGGGCATTGCGCTCCTCGCGCTGCACCCGGCCGCCTGCCAGGTGCAGCACGCGATCGGCCATTCCGGCGATGGCCGCGTTGTGGGTGATCACGACGGCCGTGGTGCCGAGTTCGCGGTTGATGCGCTCGATCACCTCCAGCACCCGCTTGCCCGTCTGGTAGTCGAGTGCACCGGTGGGCTCGTCACACAGCAGCACGTCGGGGCGCTTGGCGATGGCGCGCGCAATGGCCACCCGCTGCTGCTCGCCGCCCGACAGCTGGGCGGGAAAGTGGTCCAGCCGCGCCGTCAGGTCCACCAGGGCCAGCGCTTCTTCGGCGGGCATGGGGTGTTCGGCGATATCGGTCACCAGCTCCACGTTCTCCCGCACCGTCAGGCTGGGAATCAGGTTGTAGAACTGGAACACGAAACCGACGTGCTCGCGCCGGTATCGGGTCAGATCCGCTTCGCTGGCGCCGGCCAGTTCGTGGCCGGCGAAACGCGCGCTGCCCTGACTGGGGCGGTCCAGCCCGCCGAGGATGTTGAGCAGCGTCGATTTGCCGCTGCCCGAAGGCCCCACGACCACGACAAATTCACCTGGGCACACTTGCAGTGACACGCTCTTGAGAATCTCGATCTCGCTGCCGCCGACGCTGTAGCGCTTGACCACGTTGCGCAGGTCGATGACGGGTTGGACGGCGGACGGCGGGGAGGTTCGTGGAGCGGAAAATGGATTGATCATAACCTGATTAACCTGCTGTTGTGGCATCCTCTGCGGCAACACTGCCGCATTATATCATACGGTGTTGGGCGGCGACGCGTTGCGCCGGCTTGGGGAGGTTGTGCTATCCTGACG
>VERU01000333.1 GCA_018882485.1 Rhodoferax sp.
GGCCCGGACACGCTGCGGATCGTCCGCCGCCAAAAAGAGTTTCCCGACCGATGTCAGGTGCAGTGGAGCTCGGCCACCGATGGCGCGCACCACCTGCATGCCAGAGCGTTCACTGTAAGCCCTTTCGATGTACACGATTTCGTCACCCTGGCGCACGCTCAAGTTCACCGGTTGCTGGATCAGCCTGTGCAGTTCCTGCATGGGCCCAAGTGCGGCGTCCCGGACGTTCAGGCGGTTCTTGACCAGATTGCCCAATTCCAGCAGGCGCATGCCCAAGCGGTAGCTTCCCGGTTGCGAGCGATCTACGAATCGGCCACAGGCCAGATCATTGAGGATGCGGTGGGCCGTCGAAGGGTGGAGACCGGTTCGCTCGCTGATTTCCTTGAGGGATATGGCCTCTTCGCGGGAGGCCAAGACATCCAGCAACGTGAACATGCGGTCGATCACCTGTACGGTGGGCGTGCTGTGTGATGATCCGTCGTTGTGTCGCATGCAGGTCGAAATGAAGGAGCTTGATTTTATCTGGTGAAAAATGACGATGGTTTGGTCGTTCAGATCGTCATGTCCGCCCGGCTTATGAATCGCCCAATTCCCGCCAACCGGAAGGAGTCCGGATTTCCGCAGGGCTGAAATCGGCTTTGTAGGCCATTTTGGGGCTCTCGGCGATCCAGTAACCCAAATACACGTAACCCAGTCCCAGCGCCCGGGCCTGCTCAATCTGCCAGAGCACGCCATAGGTGCCCAGGCTGGATTTTGGCTGGGCGTCGTAGAAGGTGTAGACCGCTGAGAGCCCATCGTCCAGCATGTCGAGAATGGAAACCATGCGCAAGCGGCCGGGCAAGCCGTCGATCGACGGGTCCCGGAATTCCACCAGTCGCGAGTTGATGCGGCTTTGCAGCAGGAACTGGGCGTACTGGTCCACGCTGTCGTGGTCCATCCCACCTCCCGGATGACGGGTGCTCTGGTATCGCAGGTAAAGATCGTAATGTTCCTGCAGGAAGCCCAGATCGAGAACCCGCACCTGAAGCCCGGCGTGCCGGGCCCAGGCCCTGCGCTGGCTGCGATTGCGCTGGAAGGTTGCCGCAGGCACCCGGAGTGGGACGCATGCCCGACAGTTGTCGCAGTACGGGCGATAGGTAAAAAGGCCGCTGCGTCGGAAACCCTGGTCCACCAGACTGGAGTACACCGACGTGTTGATCAGGTGGCTGGGGGTGGCCACCTGGGACCTTGCCGACCGTTCGGGCAGGTAGCTGCAAGGATAGGGCGCTGTGGCATAGAACTGCAGCGTGGGCAGCGGCAATTCCTTGGGGTGCGTCACAGTCCTGCAGGCCTGAAGTTGATGAGGTGATTCCAGTATATGGGGTCGAATTCCCATTTCACGGGAGGTTGGACCAATGCCCTTTGCACCCGCTGCAGGAAGAGCCGACGAGGCATTTCGGCGGCGCCCAGAGAGGCCAGATGCCGCGTGTTTTGCTGGCAGTCAATCTGCTCGATACCCCGGTCGAGGCAGAAGGCCACCAGTGCCGCCAATGCGATCTTGGACGCGTCAGACTGCCGATGGAACATCGATTCGCCAAACACGGCACCGCGGATCGCCACACAGTACAGACCGCCCGCCAACTCTCCGTCTATCCAGGTTTCCACACTGTGGGCCAGTCCGGCGCGGTGCAGTTCCAGGTACGCCGACTGCATGCTCTCGACGATCCAGGTTCCTTGCTGGCCCGGACGAGGGCTGGTGGCACAGGCCGCGATGACCGCTGGGAAATCGTGGTCCATCCGGATGCGGATCTGGTCCGACAGGCAGGACCGGCGGATCGTTTTGCGCAAGGACGGATGCAGGCGGAAGGCTCTGGTTTGCAGCACCATGCGTGGGTCCGGGCTCCACCACAGGATGGGTTGGCCCCGGCTGAACCATGGAAATATTCCCTGGCTGTAAGCTCTGCGCAGGGTGGAAACGTCCAGTTGTCCTCCGGCCGCCAGCAGCCCTGGCGCTGGCGAGTTCGTGTTCCACGCCTGTTCCGGGTCTGGAAAGGGGTCGCCAGGCTGCAGCCATGGCAGTGCAGGATGGGGTTCAGGCATGTCGGCCATCGCTTTCAGTCTGGCCCCTGTGGATTCGGTGCGGCAGAGGCTGTCGGTACAATCCAGTTCGTCGGGGTGTAGCGCAGCCTGGTAGCGCATCTGGTTTGGGACCAGAGGGTCGAAGGTTCGAATCCTTTCGCCCCGACCATTTCATCTCTCGTCGATCGCTGCCCGTAGCTCAGTTGGATAGAGCAACAGCCTTCTAAGCTGTGGGTCGGGGGTTCGATCCCCTCCGGGCAGGCCACCGAGCCCGGACGAGCAGGGCCATCACGTCGCAGCCCCCAGACCGCGTTCAAAATGCTGTTGCATCCGCAGCCTGGCGCCTTCGGGATCCCGGCGCAGCAGCGCCTCCAGCAGGTCCTGGTGCTCCTGCAGCGACTCCTGCATCCGTCCAGCCTTCTGCAGCGACTGACGGCGATTGAGCTTCATCACCTTTCGCAGGTCACTCACCATCTGGTTGCGCCAGCGGTTGCCGGCCATGTCCAGCAAGCGCAGATGGAAGCGTTCGTTCAGCTGAAAAAACCGGTCCTTCTCTGGCAGTCCACCCCGAGCAGCGGCATCCAGTTCCCGATGCAGGGTCTGCAACTCAGCCTGCTCGGCGGGGCTGGCCTGGCGGGCGACCACGGCGGCAGCGTCTGATTCCAGCAAACCAAGCAGGTGATAGACCTCGGCCAGATCGCGCTCCGAAACCTCGGTCACATAGGCCCCCCTGCGCACCTTCATGGTCACCAGCCCTTCGGCGGCCAGCACCTTCAGGGCTTCGCGCAACGGCGTGCGGCTGATGCCGTAGGCTTCGGCAATTTTCAGTTCGTCGATCCAACTGCCCGGCGGCAGCTCGCCTGCGAAGATGCGTTGGCGCAACCGTTCCGCCACCTCTTCGTAGAGCGCACGGGGAGTCAATGCGGTGTCGGCCATCGGGTCATTGTAAGTTGCATCCAATATTTTGCATGAATAATTATAAATAACGTAAACTTCGTCCGCAGCCTGGCTCCCAGAGCGCACTCTCACTCCTTTTTGCAAGCACGACCATGAGCCTATCCTCCGACGAATTTCAGCAGGTTGACCTGCAGACCTGGGCCAGGGCCGCAGCCAAGCAGGCTCCCGGCGGGCAGCTCGAGGCCCTGAACTGGGTCACGCCCGACGGCATCACGGTGAAACCCCTTTACACCGCCGCCGATACGGCCCAACTGCCCCACACCAACACCTTGCCCGGTTTCGAACCTTTTGTGCGGGGTCCGCAGGCCAGCATGTACGCGGTAAGACCCTGGACCATCCGGCAGTACGCCGGTTTTTCCACGGCAGAGGAGTCCAATGCCTTCTACCGCAAGGCACTGGCCGCTGGAGCCCAGGGTGTGAGCGTGGCTTTCGATCTGGCCACCCACCGGGGCTACGACAGCGACCACCCGCGCGTCACGGGCGACGTGGGCAAGGCGGGCGTGGCCATCGATTCGGTGGAGGACATGAAGATCCTGTTCGATGGCATTCCGCTGGACAAGGTGTCGGTGTCCATGACCATGAACGGTGCGGTGCTGCCGGTGCTGGCGGGTTATGTGGTGGCCGCCGAGGAGCAGGGCGTGGCCCAGAACCAGCTGTCCGGGACTATCCAGAACGACATTCTCAAGGAGTTCATGGTTCGCAACACCTATATCTACCCGCCAGCTCCCTCGATGCGCATCATCGGCGACATCATCGGCTACACCGCGC
>VERU01000334.1 GCA_018882485.1 Rhodoferax sp.
CCACGGCCTCGGTGGTCACGGTCTCGAAGCGGCCGCCGCCCACGTACAGCGTCGGCAGGTACTGCGCCACGCTGACGGCGGCACCGACCGCCCCCGCAGCGGCCAGCGGCGCGCGCAGCAGGGGCCATTTGATGCGCCACAGGAAGGTCCAGCGGGCGAGGCCCAGCGTCGCGCTGACCTGGGCCAGCCGGGGGTCGAAGGCGCGGTACGCGCCCTCCAGGGTCATCAGCACATAAGGCAGGCAGCACAGGGCGTGGGCCAGCCACAGGCCGGCCACCGCCGCGTCCAGTTCGGTCTGCAGGGCCAGCCGGTGCATCCCCAGCGCCCACAGCACGCCGGGCAGGGCCAGCGGCAGCAGCAGCAGCGGGCGCGCCGTGGCCTGCCAGGAGGCGGGGGCCAGTTCCAGCCAGGCGACCACCCAGATGCCGGTGCAGGCGGCTGCCGCCAGCGCCAGGCCCAGCGTGGTCCACAGCGTGCGGCCGCTGCCCAGCACCGATTGCCAGGCCTGGGTGCTCAGGTGCTGCGGCAGCAGGTCGGGAAACGGCCAGGGCCCGCTCAGGCTGCCGGCCGCCAGCGCCAGGGCCACGGCCAGGTACAGACCCAGCAACAGGCCCAGCAGCAGGCCGGCCGGGTTGCCGGGCAGGGCGCTGCGCGGGTTGCCGCCAGGTTCATCCGTGGGGCGGTGCATGGCCAGGGGGCGGGGCCGGACCCAGAGCCCGCGCCACCGGGCCGGGTGCAGGGCTGCCCGCAGGGCCAGCACACACAGGGCCAGCAGCGCCGCCAGCAGCCAGCCTGCGGCGGCGCCCTGGGCGTTGCGCAGGGGGTCCGGGTCCTGCAGCCATTGCCAGGCCAGCGTGGCCAGTGTCGGCGGGGCGGCGGGGCCGATGACCAGCGCCACGTCCACCACGGTGAGGCCATAGGCCAGCACCGCCAGCAGCGGCGTCCAGAGCCGGGGCAGCACTTGCGGCCAGCCGATGCGCCACCAGGCCGTCGCGGCGGGGCAGCCCAGCGTGTGCGCCAGCGCCAGTTCCCGGCGCAGCCGCCCGGCCACATCGGCGCGCGACAGGTGCGCCACGCCGGCCCACAGCAGGAAGGGGATTTCCTTGGCGCACAGCACCAGGATCAGGCCCAGGCCCCAGGGGTCCTGGGTGGTGGGCCAGGGTGGCGGCTGGTCCAGCCCGGTGGCCCAGGGGGACAGCAGCCGCAGCAGCCAGCCGGCTGGCGCGATCAGCGCGACCAGCCCGATGGCAAACGCCACATGGGGCAGGGCCAGCAGGGGCCCCAGCCAGCGCGGCAGGTGCCGCAACAGGCCCCGCGACGGGCTGGCGTCCAGCCAGGCGCCCAGCAGCCAGCTGCTTGCCAGCAGCGCCAGCAGGGTGGACAGCAGCCCGGTGCCCAGGCTCAGCGCCAGCGCGGGCAGGGTTTGCGGGTCCCGCCAGAGCGCGGTCCAGCCGGGTCGGTCGATCCCCGCCTGCAGTGCCGCCCCCAGGCTGGCAGCCAGTGGCAGTCCGGCCAGCAGAGCCAGCGCCAGAGCGGCCGGATGTCGGGTCTCAGGCTGGGGCATCCGGTTGCAGCAGCGGGGCGGCGTTGCGGAAGGCGTCGAGCTGCTCGCAGGCAGCGTTGACCTCGGCAATCAGCGGCCAGCGCGACAGGTCGACCTTGAAGCGCCGGGCACTGGTAACCTGGGGCACCAGGTAGACGTCGGCCAGGCCGGGGCGGCCCCCGAAGCAGAAATGGCCGCGCCGGCTGTCCTGCGCCAGCAGGGCTTCCAGCGCGTCGAAGGCGGCGGCAATCCAGTGGCCGGCCCAGCGGTCGATGTCCTCGGCCGAGGCCCCGAACTGGGCCTTGAGGTATTCCAGGATGCGCCGGTTGTTGATGGGGTGGGTGTCGCAGCCCACGATGGCGGCCATGGCCCGGACCCGGGCCCGGTCCTCGGCCCCGGCGGGCAGCAGCGGGGGCTGCGGGTGGCGCTCTTCCAGCCATTCGATGATGGCCGGAGACTGGATCAGCACCTGGCCGTCATCCAGCACCAGCGCAGGAACCAGGCCCTGGGGGTTGATCGCCCGGAAGGCCTGTCCCTGATGCTGATCGGTCAGCAGGTCCACCGCCCGGTACTGGGCGCTGAGGCCTTTCAGGGCCAGGGCGATGCGCAGCCGGTGCGAGGTGCCGCTGCGAAAGTAGCTGTAGATTTCCATGACGGGCTCCAGGGTGGGAATGTTGCCCTCGATTGTCGGTCGGGCCGGCGGGGTTTGCGGGGTTCGACCTGCTACATTGCCCGCATGTGGTCCGAAACCGCCTTGCCCCTGACGTCCCTGGACCGCTTCCGGCGCGCCCTGCTGTACGGGGTGGCGGTGTCGCCCAGCCTGGGCACGGCGGTCTCGGCGCTGGGCCGCCTGGCCCTGTACCTGGCGGCGCTGTTCTGGTTGCTGGCAGCCCTGGCGCGCCACCGGTCCCTGCTGCAGGCGGGTGCCGTCGAGCGCCGCCCGCATGCCCTGGTGCTGCTGGCGGTGGGCTACATGGCGCTCACCACCCTGTGGTCGGATGTGGCGCTGCCGCAGGCGCTGGGTTCCTGGACGCGGCACGCCAGGCTGCTGACGGTTCCGGTGCTGGCTTGCCTGATCGCCTCGCGCGAGGAGGCCCGCGCGGTGCTGCGGGTGTTTGCCTGGGGCCAGGTGTTCATCATGCTCAGCGCCTGGATGCTGGTGGCCGGATGGTCGGTCCCCTGGGCCACCGGGGAAGGCCAGTACTACTACGCGGTGTACGGCACCTACCTGGAGCAGATGATCTCGCTGGCGGTGCTGGCGGCCATTCTGTGGTTCCAGCGCGCCACCGTGTTCGGGCCGCGTGGCCGCTGGCTGGCCCTGCTGCTGGCCGGGGCCACTCTGGTGCTGACCCTGGGTTTCATGCCCGGCCGCAGCGGACACATGGTGTTGTTCGGGCTGCTGGGGCTGGCCTTGCTGCAGGCGTTGCCGGCCCGGCGGCGCTGGCTCGCGCTGCTGCTGCCGCCGCTGGCCGTGGCCCTGCTGTGGCCGGTGGCGCCCGCCTTCCGCGACCGCATGCAGGCCGCCTTGAGCGAGGTCCGTTTGTTCGGCCAGGCCGGCACCGAGACCTCGTCTGCCGGGGTGCGCCTGGTGTTCTGGCGCGCTTCCCTGCAGGCGGTGGCGGAGCGGCCGCTGCTGGGCCATGGTGCCGGCAGCTGGAACACCGAGTACCGGCGGCTCAAGGGTCCCCAGGCCTCGGGGCGGGAGGACACCGTGTCCGATCCCCACCAGATGTTTCTGCTGTGGGCGGTCGAGGGTGGACTGCTGGGCCTGCTGCTGCTGTGCGCGGTGCTGACGGCGCTGTGGCGCTGGGGTGCGGCCGCGGCGCCGGCCGATGCCCAGACCTTGCGGGCCCTGGTACTGGCGCTGGTGATCTCGGGCCTGCTCAATTCCATGATTTACGGCATCGGCATGGGCGATTTCTTCTGCGTCGGACTGGGCCTGCTGGTGGCCCTGTGCCGACCGCTCTCAGGGCCGGCGCTCGCGCAGCAAGGCCAGGGCGGCTTCGGCAAAGGCCTGGGCCTGCGGCCGGATCAGTGAGCGCACGCCGGCCTGCCGGTGGTAGGACGGCGGTGTGTCGAAATTGAACCACCCCAGGGTGGGCACACCCAGTCCCACGGCCATGTGGTACGGCCCGGAGTCGCTGGAGACCACCAGATCGGCCTGGGCCAGCAGGCCGGTGAGCTGGTCCAGCGACAGCTGGCCGGAGTGGTCGGTAAGGGTGGGGCGGTGCGGCAGGGAC
>VERU01000335.1 GCA_018882485.1 Rhodoferax sp.
CCGCCGTGTCTTCGACCGGGTGGCCCCTTACGGCGCTGGAACTCAGGGCATGCAGGCTTTCGATGTCACCGTACAGAAAGCGCAGCAGATCGAGGTCGTGGATCAGGTTGATGAGCACCGGTCCGCCGCCAGGCCGGGTTCGCCACTCGGCCTTGAAATAGTCATCGTCCTTGTACCAGGTGGACAGGGCCGTCACGCACACCGGTCGGCCCAGCAGGCCCGAGGTGACGATGTCTCGGGCCTGGCGCATGATGGGGTTGTAGCGCCGCTGGTGTCCGACCAGCACCGGCAACCCGCTGTCGGTGGCGGCGCGATGGATCCGGCGCGCGTTGTCCACCGTGTCGGCAATGGGCTTTTCGACCAGCACGGCGGCCCCCTGTGCCAGCATATCGAGCACCACCTCGGCATGTGCATCGTTGGGCGTGGCGACCACCACCGCCTGCGCTTGGGTGCGCCGCAGCATCGCCATGTGGTCTTCGAACCATTCGACCTGGCGTTCCTGCAACCAGGCCCGGGCGGATGGGTCGGGGTCGCACACCCCGACCAGATGGATCGCGGAGTCGGACAATGCCCTTTCGATATGGGTCCGGCCGATGGTGCCGGCGCCGATGACAGCGAGTTTAAGCATGGATGAGGGGTGTGTGGCGGGCTCGGCAGGGCCGGCCGGAGGGGATCAACGTGGGATATTGTGCCGTGCGCGCTCTCCGCTGCCGCTGCTCAAGCCGTCCCGGATCTCGCGTTTGAGGACCTTGCCCACCGGGCTGCGCGGCAGGGCCGGCACCACCTCCAGCCGTTCGGGCAGTTTGTAGACGGCGATCTGCCGGCCCTTCAGGTAAGAGACCACATCCGGCAGCGTGATGACCGCCTCCGGCTCGCGCAAGGCCACCACGGCGCAGACGATTTCGCCCAGCCGTGCGTCGGGCGTACCGATCACGGCGGCTTCGCGGATCAGCGGATGACCGTCCAGCAGGCTTTCGATTTCCACCGGAGAAATCTTCATGCCGCCCCGGTTGATGAGGTCCTTGCTGCGAGCCAGGTAGTGGTAGTAGCGCGGCGTGGGCCCGTCTCCGGTCAGCTCGAAGGTGTCGCCGCTGCGGAAAAATCCCTCGCTGTCGAAGGCGCGACGCGTTAGTTCGGGTTCGCGCCAGTAGCCGCTGAAGACGATGGGGCCGCGCAGCCGGAGTTCGCCCGGTCTGCCCGGTGTGGTGATCACCTCGCCGGTTTCAGGATCCACCAGCCGGGTTTCCTGGATGCCGGCGACCCATGAGGGCCAGGCGAGCCCCTCCACCCCGAAGCGGGGCAGGTACTCGGCTCGTGCTTGGGGATCCGGGACATCGTGTGCGCTGCCGAACAGGGCACACCCCTCCGAGGAGCCGAAGGAGTTCCACACGGAGATTCCGTACAGGTCTTGCAGACCCTGGATCATCCAGGGCGAAAGCGGCGCCGAGCCGGAACCCACGCTGCGCAGGGACGACAGATCGTAACGCTGACGCAGTGTCTCGTTCTGGACCAGCAGGTTCAGCACGGCGGGCGGTGCCACGGTGTATCGGACCCGTTCCTCGGCGATCTGGCGCAAAAACGTCTCGAGGTCAAACGGCTGGTGCTGCACCAGCACGCCCCGCTTGATCAGCCACGGAAAGAACATGCCGCCCAGCGAACCCACATGGGTCATCGGAAAGGGGTTGAGCAGCACATCGCCCTCCCCCAGTTCACCGGCCTGTGCACAGGCGATGCCGGAGATCACCCAGTGGTTGTGGGTCTTGGGCACACCCTTGGGGCGGGCTTCGGTGCCCGAGGTCCAGGTGATGGTGAAGATTTCGTTGGCATCGACCGCAGCTTCCCGATGCCTGCAGGCGACCGCTGCCCGGTCCAGCGGACCGTCCATCAGGTCTTCCAGCGGACAGGCACCCGAGGCCGGTTGGCCCGCGCGGTGGGCCCGGCTGCGCCAGGTCATGATCCGCTGCAGCGTAGGCGTCCGGGCCAGCAGCCCGAGCGCCATGGCCTCATGATCGTGGTTCTTGAACCGGCCCAGCGTGATGAATACCTTTGCGCCCGAAAAGTCCAGCAGGTCATGCAGTTCGTGTTCCCGGTACTGGATGGGAAAGGGACTGAGGATCAGGCCGAGGCGGGCTGCAGCCAGGTAGACCAGGGCGAGTTCGACCCCGTTGGGCAACTGCACCGCGACCACATCGTCCTTGATCAGACCCACCGCCATCAGCCGCGCGCAGAGCCGGTCGACCCGTTCGTCGAGTTGCAGCCAGGTCAGTCGCAGGGGCTCGATGTCCGTGGTGGCCAGCTTGTCGGGCGGATCGACGATGGCCAGCCGGTCTCTCGCTCCGATGACGGCGGTGCGGAACAGGTCATCGACAGTGGTGCTGCCCCAGTACCCTCGGCGGGTGAATTCCGCCACCGTCTCGGCTGGAAATGGGATCACGGGGTGGGGACTCCCGGTGCCTGGGGGTTGCTGACCGATTGCAGGTACTGCGCCAGTTCCGCAGGCTGGTTGCGCGGATGGCGCGTGTGCGGATAGGCGTGGGCGCTGCGCGGCGCCCGATCCAGCCAGAAGCCCTCGGGGTTGGTCCCGCGGGGGCGCACCGTTCCCAGCCACAGTGCGGTGTCACCTCCTTGGGCGGGGGTGCGCAGCACCGATTTCAGGATGCGCCGGAACCGTGGCATGGCGGTCCGGACCCCTTCCGTATCCGACCACCCCGGGTGCATCACATAAAACTGCAGGTCCCGGGAGACCCCGTAGACCTGTGCCCAATGCTGGACCAGTGCCGCCTGCCCGCGCTTGGCCAATGCATAGGCGCGCACGCCGTTGTAGGAGGCCGCATCGCGCGCGTCCATGGGGCCGATGGCCAGTGGCACGTTGTACATCCCGCCGGAGGACATGTTGATTACAGCGCCCCCGCGACGCAGGCCCTGTCCCTGGATCAGCGTTTCGGTCAGGATGTACTGACCCAGAAGGTTGGTCGCGAACGAGGTTTCATGCCCCTCCGGGGTCTGGCGGAAGCGTCCCAGCATCAGTCCGACGTTATTGACCAGAACATCGACCGAAACCCCTTCCTGCAGCAGCGACTGGGCCAGCCGGTGCACTTCGTTCTTCAGCGACAGATCGACCGCTCGGACCTCGATGTGACCAGTGGGTGCGCCGCCCTCTGCATCGCGATCCAGCGTGCGGGTCAGGTCACGCAGGCGTTCGGCGTTGCGGGCCACCGCCAACACCCGTGCACCGCGGCGCTCGGCTTCCAGGGCAATGGCCTGACCGACGCCACTGGATGCCCCTGACACCAGCCACGTCTGTCCATCCAGCCGCTGGGCATAAGGGGGCCAGAACAGGCGCCTTGCGTGGTAGCCGATCGCCGTGAAACTGGGTAAAAAGCGACCGTAAAACACCAGGATCTTGCGGAACTGGGCCAGGCGTGCGCTGATCGTTGACATGGTGCGGAGGCTCCGTCGGGGTGGATGCTCAGACCGGCGCCACGCCGCGCAGGCCCCGGGCCAGAAAGCGCTCCAGCTTCTTGGGATCCCGAGCCAGCCGGGCACGCAGGTCGATGGTCATCGGATCGGCGTCGATTTCCTCCTCCTTGCGTTGCAGGCCCTGCAGCGTGACCCGCGCGGTGTGATCCGGCGCGACCTTGGGCGCGTCGCGCACGGCAGCGGCCATGCGGGTATCGACCGAGCCCACGAAGACCGCGCACACCAGGGTGCCCTGGCTGGCGAGCTCGGCTCGAACCCCCTGAGTCAGCGAGTAGGCGGCCGCCTTGCTCGCACTGTAGGAC
>VERU01000336.1 GCA_018882485.1 Rhodoferax sp.
GGCGGGGCCCCACAAGTTGGACGCCGTTGCAGCGCTGGGCGCTCGGGCGGTGGTGGCTCGGGATGATGCCGACTGGAGGCTGGAGCTGGATCGCCAGGGGTTCGGTCGGGGTGTGGATGCCGTCGCCGACATCGTGGCAGGGTCTCAGGTGACCGCCTGTTTGGAATGCCTGCGCCCCGGTGGTCGTTATGTCACTGCAGGTGCCATTGCAGGGCCCCACGTGACCCTGGACTGGCGCATGGTGTACCTGCGTCAATTGACGCTGACGGGCGTGACCATGGGTACGCAGGAACAAGCTCGCCGCATCGTTGCCCATGTGCAGTCGGGCAGACTCAAACCCTTGCTGGCGGGTAGCTACCCCTTGGAGGCATTGCCGCAGGCCCAGCACGAATTCTGCTCGCGCCGGCACGTCGGGAAACTGGTGATCACGCTCTGAACGGGGCCAACCGGTCGGCTGGCCGGATTGCGCGAAGCGTCAGGTGGTTGCCATCCAGGCCGACTTGGTCTGCGTGTACGACATCAGGCTCATCATGTGTTTGTCGCGGGAGTTGCCCGATTGCTTGTAGCCACCAAACGGCTGCGTCATGTCACCGTCACCAAAACAGTTCACCCACACCACCCCCGCCTCCAGGTCCCGCACGAACCGATGGGACCGATTCAGATCCCGCGTCCAAACCGAGGCCGCCAGACCGTAGATCGAGTCGTTCGCCAAGGCGATGGCCTCGTCATCGTTGGTGAACGGGATCACGGTGGCCACAGGACCGAAAATCTCGTCCTGAGCGATGCTCATCCGGTTGTCGGCGTCGACAAAGAGCGTCGGCGCGAGGAAGGCACCCTGCTCAAGGTGGCCCGAAAGGGCCTCACCCATGACCACGGCTCGTGCTCCCTCTGCGATTCCGCGTTCGATGCAGCGCTGCACCTTCAGGCGGTGGGCTTGGCTGACCAAGGGGCCCAGCGTGGTGGCGGGGTCCAGCGGGTCGCCGGGCCGGTACAGCTGCGGTGCACGGGATGTGAATCGAGCCACAAAGGCGTCGTGGATATCCCTGTGCACGAGCAATCGGGAGCCCGCGTTGCAGACCTGTCCGGCATTGTCGAAGATACCTCCAATGGCCCGGTCCACGGCGGCGTCCAGGTCGTAGAGATCGGGCAGGAACACCTGCGGGCTTTTGCCGCCCGTTTCCAGTGCCACCCTTTTCATGTTGGATTGTCCCGCGTAGGTCAGCAGCAACTTGCCGACAGTCGTCGATCCGGTGAATGAAAGCTTCACCACATCCGGGTGCAACGCCAGGGCCCGCCCTGCCTCGGGTCCCAACCCATTCACCAGGTTGAAGACCCCCGCTGGACCACCTGCTTCCATGAACAGGGCCGCGAGTCGGGTGCAGGAAAGCGGCGCCTGCTCCGCCGGCTTGAGAACCACGCAATTGCCGGCTGCCAGGATGGGGGCCAGTTTCCACACCGCCATCAGCAGCGGGTAATTCCAGGGGGTGATCGCGCCCACCACGCCCAGGGGCTCGTGCAAAACGAGGTGCAGCGCTCCGGGGGCCGTGGACGTCACCGAACCTTCCATCTTGTCGATGCACTCCGCGAAGTACCGCAAGGTGCGCGTCACCTCCGGCAGATCGATGCCCAGCACATCGTTGATGGGCTTGCCCATGTCGAGCGTTTCGAGCAGTGCCAGTTCCTCGGTGTTCTGTTCGACCAGATCTGCCCAGCGCATCAGCACGTCCATGCGCTGGCGGGGAGCGAGACCCCGCCAGCGTCGATCGCGCCACGCCTGCAGCGATCGGTTCACAGCCAGATCGACGTCACTCTCCTGGCTGCGGGCCACCTGAGCCAGCAGCTGGCCATTGCTCGGGTTGATCGAATCGAAACGGCCATGGGCCTGCGCTGCCACATAACGCCCATCGATGAAGTTGTCTCCAGACGGACGGAGCAACGCGGCTCTGCGGGACCAGTTTTCGCGGGATGACAGTGTGCTCATGTCCGTTTTGGGGCGAGCTTCATTTGGCAACCAGTTCGGTCGGATAACCCGGCGCGCGCAGTTCGAGTCCGCAGGCCTGCTCGATCATGCGAACCACCTCGGGTGACTGGGCTTCCGAACCGAACAGTCCACGGGCCCGGCGAAAGATCTGCTGTGTCAGTCCGCCCAACTCCAGGGGAACGCCCAGCTTCTCGGCGATGCTGTTCACCAGACCCAGGTCTTTGCAGGCCAGATCCATCGTGAACTTCACGTTGTAGCTCCCGCTGAGCACCAGCTGGGACTCCGTTTCATGGACGAAGCTGTTGCCCGAGCTGGCGCGTATGGCGCGGTAGGTGGCGTCCGGATCGACCCCGTACTTGGCAGGCACCATCATCGCCTCACCTGCGGCCACCAAGTGGATAAAGGCCAGCATGTTGGTGACCACCTTGACCACGGAGGCGCTTCCCAGCTTGCCGAGGTATATCACCTGGCCTCCCATGATCCGGAGCAACTCGTCCACGCGGGCTGCTGTGGCGGGATCGCCACCCACCAGTACGGTGATTTCGCCGGAGCTGGCCAGATGGACGCCACCCGTCACCGGACACTCCAGTACGTCGATCCCGCGTTCCTGGGCCAGCCCCTGCAGGCGCTGGAGGTCCTGGAAATCGGTGGTGCTCATTTCGATCCAGACACCACCACGGCCCAGGTGCGCGAAGACCCCGTCCGGTCCCTCGACCACCTTGCGGGATACGGCCGGGGATGGAAGTACCGTGATGACCACGTTCGCATCGCGGCAAACGCCCGCCACATCGTCTGACCAGCGGGCACCGCCAGCCACCAGACGGGAGGCGCTGTCAGGGTGGAGGTCGGTCACCGTCACCGTATAGCCGGCCTGCACCAGGCTGTTGCACAGGGGCTCGCCGAGGTTACCGAGGCCGATGAATCCGATCTTCAGGTTGGGTGTTGTCATGGTGCAGAGGGGTTGAGCTTGAGGCATTGGGGAACCTGGTGGAACCAGGGGCACAGTGGGCGCTTCAGCGCGAGAAACTCACTCCATATTCACGGGCCGCGTCCATCAGGGTGTGCAATTGATCATGGGCATAGGAGGTGTAGACGTAGGCGTCGAAGGCCTGCTCGCCCACCCGATGCAACACCCAGGGTAGGTGGTGGTGTCCTGTCAGGCGGGTCTCCCCCAGTGGGAATGCCGCCGGCCGGAAATCCAGAGCAAACAATTTGGACAGTGTCTCCAAGGCTCCATGACCCTGGATACGGATTCGGCACCGGGCATGGCTGAGGTCGGTTACAGAGCCGACCTCAGCCGGAATCAGCTGCCGCAGTGCCGGTACCGGATCGTCAGGGTCGTTCCCGATCAACAGGAACTCTTCCGGCCCGGTCCGCATCACCAGGCCCCGTGGGCCGTCCTGTACCAGGCCGGTCCGGTCCGGCAGTGACGAACCCAGGGCCGCACCTACAGCGTCCAACCACGCTTGCAAACCGCTGGGCCAGGTGCCGATCAGCGTCACCCGCTTCAGGCACTCGGCACTCAGGTGAACGCCGATGCGACCATCTCGCGCCGGGAGCACCTGGGAGGGGTGGGCCTCGAAGGGGCCGCGCAGAACGGGGCGGTCAGTCACGGTAGCGCGCTCCTTGAGGGTCGAGAAAACAGGGATCTACGACACGCAACCGGTATTGACGGCCGTGCACCGGCGAGGCAGCGATGACGTCCTGGCCGACATGGCGCAGTCCCCCTTGCAGCAGGCCAAGGCCAATCGCCTTGCCCAACGACGGGCTGTAAGTGGTCGATGTGATATG
>VERU01000008.1 GCA_018882485.1 Rhodoferax sp.
GCTGGGGCCGGTGCAGCGGCAGGAGGTGGCGGTCTACGCCAACATCAACCGCGCCACCCGGCTGCGCACGCCCGAAGGTTTTGTGGCCACCGCCCTGCGCGCGCAGGCCCGGGGTTTTCGTGCATTCAAGGCGGCTCCCTTTGACGGCCTGACGCCGGCGCTGTGCGCCTCGGCCGAGGGCCAGGCCCGCATCCGCCATGGGGTGGCCTGCATGCGGGCGCTGCGCGAGGCGCTGGGGCCCGACGCGCGGCTGATGGTGGACTGCCACTGGCGCTTCGACGAAGCGCATGCGCTGCAGGCCCTGCAGGCCCTGGCACCGGCGCGGCTGCACTGGTTCGAATGCCCGATCGCCGAAACCCACGCCCACTGGGCCGCCACGCGCCGCCTGCGCGCCGCCGCCCACGCGCAGGGCGTACTGCTGGCCGCCGCCGAGACCCAGGTCGGGCTGGCGGCCTTCCAGACCCTGTTTGACGAGGGCCTGTACGACGTGGTCATGCCCGACGTCAAGTACTGCGGCGGCCCCTGGGAGATGCTGCGCATTGCCGAGCGCGCCACCGCGCAGGGTGTGCAGTTCTCGCCGCACAACCCGTCGGGCCCGGTCTGCACCTGGCACAGCCTGCTGGCAGCCGCGGTGGCGCCGGCCTGTGACATGCTGGAAATCCAGTTCGACGAAAGCCCGCTGTACGACCCGCTGCTGCCGCCCGGCCTGGTGCAGGTGGCCGACGGGCGGCTGCGCCTGCCGCCGCAGGCCGGGCTGGCGCCCGCCCCCGATGCCGCACTGCTGCGCCAGCACCCCTACCGGCCGGTGCCGCCCGGCATCGAGACCCAGCTCAACCGCTGAGCCCGCACCGCGCAGGGCTCAGTCGGCGCGGATGTTGCGTTCGGCGGCGAGCTTTTTCCAGCGCGCCACATCCCCGCTGACGCGGGCGGCAAAGGCCTCGGGCGTGCCGGGAGCGGGATCGCAGGACAAGGTGGCCAGCCGCGCCTTGACATCGGGCTGCTCCAGCGCCTGGTTGACCAGGGCGTTGATGCGCTCGACCACCGGACGCGGCGTGCCCGCTGGCGCCAGCACCCCGAACCAGGCCACCGTCTCGAAACCGGGCAGGGACTCGGCCATGGCGGGCACCTCGGGCAGGCTGTGGTGCCGGTTGGCGGTCGTCACCGCCAGCGCCTGCACCTTGCCCGCCTTGATCTGGGCCGACCACGGCGGCAGGTTGCCGATCATCAGCTGCACCTCATCGCCCAGCACCCCGGCCACGGCCGGTGCCGAGCCCTTGTAGGGCACGTGGATGAGGTCCGTGCCGGTCAGGCTCTTGAACAGTTCGGCCGAGAGATGGGCCGAACTGCCGACCCCGCCCGATGCGTAGTTGAGCTTGCCCGGGTTGGCACGGGCATAGGCCACGAACTCGGCCACGTTGCGTGCCTTGACCGAGGGGCTGACCACCATCACGTTGGGCGTGGTGCAGATCAGGGCCACCGGCACGAAGTCCTTCACCACGTCGTAGGGCAGCTTGCTGTAGATGCCGGCGTTGACCCCGTGCGAGCCGGCATTGCCCACGATCAGGGTGTAGCCGTCGGCCAGGGCGCGGGCGGCCGCCTCGGTGCCCAGCACACCGCCGGCACCCGGCTTGTTGTCGATCACCACCGGCTGGCCCAGTTCTCGCGACAGACGCTCGGCGATGACGCGCCCGGTTACATCCGAGCCATCACCCGGCGTGCTGGGCACGATCCAGCGCAGGGGTTTGCTGGGGTAGTTCTGGGCATGGGCGGCCAGGCCGGCCAGCGCCAGCGCCAGGGCGATCCAGGGTCGTGCAGTCATGGCGGTCTCCTTCGGTCGCCGTTGGCCGGCGGTATCGGTAAGGGGGAATGTCGGGGGGTGCCGCGCGGCGGGCCGGCGGCGCCGGTCATTCTGGCAGAAGGCCGGCGGGCCGGAAGCCCCCCGTGTCGCGAAAGCGATCGGTGGCGGCCACCAGAGCGCGGGCGATACCCGGCTCGAAGGCCGAGTGGCCGGCGTCGTCCACCAGCTCGAACGCCGCCCCGGGCCAGGCGCGGTGCAGCCGCCAGGCGGTGCGTGGCGGGCAGACCACGTCGTAGCGGCCCTGCACGATGGACGCGGGCAAGTGGCGGATGCGATCCACACCGCGGATCAGCTGGTCGTCGGAGAAAAACCCCTGGTGCTGGAAGTAATGCACCTCCAGCCGCCCCACACCGAGCGCGACAAGGTCGCTGGCGGCATCGGGCGCAGCCAGGGGCTGGGGGCGCAGCTGGACGCAGCGGTCTTCGTAATTGCGCCAGGCCCGGGCGGCCTGCAAACGCGGACCGTCGTCGATGCCAAACAGCCGCTGGGCATAGGCCGACAGCGGATCGTCACGCTCAGACGCCGGCAGGGCCGCAACCCATTCGTCATGAGCCTCCGGAAAGAACCAGCGCATGCCGTGGACGAACCACTCGATTTCGGGCGGTGTGCACAGAAAGATGCCCCTGAGCACGAACCCCCGGCAGCGCTCCGGGTGGGCCTGTCCATAGGCCAGTGCCAGGGTGGAGCCCCAGGAACCGCCGAACACCAGCCAGTCGGCGATGCCCAGGTGCTCGCGCAGGCGTTCGATGTCTGCCACCAGCCGGTCGGTGGCGTTGCCCCGGACCTCGCCCAGCGGCGTGGAGCGTCCGGCACCGCGCTGATCGAACAGCACGATGCGGTAATGTCCCGGATCGAAGAAGCGCCGGTGGACCGGTGAACAGCCGGAACCCGGTCCGCCATGCAGAAACAGCACCGGCACACCGGCCGGGACACCGCACTCCTCCCAGTACAGCGTGTGCAGGTCGTCCACGGCAAGCATGCCGCTGCGGTGCGGCGCGATGGGGGGATAGAGCAGCTCCGAGACGGGTGGGGTTCGCGTCATTGAATAGTTCCTATCAATGGTTTCATTTCTTTTAATTGGCGAAAGTTATCTAATATTCCTACCATTCAGGCTGTTTCATCCTTCCATCCCTTTTGCACGGAGTCGCCCATGAGCACCACCCACCGCCCCGAGATCAAGACCATGGCCAACCTGGAGGCCGCCTTTGCCGGCGAGTCGATGGCCCACATCAAGTACCGCTATTTCGCCCGGCTGGCCCGCGAGGCGGGTGACGAGGAAACCGCCCGCACCTTCGAGGCCACCGCCGACCAGGAGGTGATGCACGCCTTCGGCCACCTGGATCTGCTCTACCCGAAGGCGCAGATGACTCCTGCGCGTGCCTTGCAGATCGCGATCGAGGGTGAAACCTACGAATACAGCGAAATGTATCCGGGCTTTCGGGCCACCGCACTGGCCGAAGGCAACGCCGCCGCTGCGGCCGAGATGGAGGAGCAGATCGAGGAGTCGCGGACACACGCGGCACAATTCAGGGTCACACTGGAAAAGGCGCAGAAGCGTTTCGCGGCCCTGGCGCGCGTCGAAGAACGCCACGCCGGCCATTACCAGGCCCGGCTCACGGCGTTGGGCGCCTGACCGAATTGCTCTTGTTTTTGTAGCTAACCATCCTTGTTCCACGGGGCCTCAAGCCTCATTTAATTGTTTTTATTGGAGTGACACATGAAAACCTGGGTCTGCATCGTGTGCGGATTTGTGTACGACGAGGCCGCCGGCCTGCCCGACGAAGGCATCGCCCCCGGAACGGCCTGGGCCGACGTGCCCGCCAACTGGGTCTGCCCGGAGTGCGGCGTGGCCAAAGCCGACTTCGAACCGGTCGAAGTCTGAGTTTTTTCAGGCCCCGTCAGGCGGGGCCCTGAACTTCCGGTCGATACTCGCGCCTGGAGGAGATCGACATGTCCGACACACCGGCCAGCAAACCCGACAAACGCGCCCTGCTGCGCAAAGCCGCCCTGGAGTACCACGAGCACCCGGTGCCCGGCAAGGTGGCCATCGCCGCCACGAAGCAGCTGGTCAACCAGCACGATCTGGCCCTGGCCTACTCGCCCGGGGTGGCGGCGCCCTGCGAGGAAATCGTCCGGGATCCGAACGCGGCCTTCCGCTACACCAGCCGGGGCAACCTGGTGGCGGTCATCACCAACGGCACGGCCGTGCTGGGTCTGGGGGACATCGGCCCGCTCGCGGCCAAACCGGTGATGGAGGGCAAGGCGGTCCTGTTCAAGAAGTTCGCCGGCATCGATGTGTTCGACATCGAGATCAACGAAAAGCAGGACCTGGACCGGCTGGTGGACATCATTGCCGCACTGGAGCCCACCTTCGGCGGCATCAACCTGGAAGACATCAAGGCGCCCGACTGCTTCTATGTCGAGCGCCGGCTGCGCGAACGCCTGAAGATCCCGGTGTTCCACGACGACCAGCACGGCACCGCGATCGTGGTGGGTGCGGCCCTGCTCAACGGGCTGAAGGTGGTCGGCAAGGACCTGCGGCGGATCAAGCTGGTGACCTCCGGCGCGGGAGCCGCCGCACTGGCCTGCCTGAACCTGCTGCTCAAGCTGGGGCTGCCGCGCGAGAACATTT
The DNA here is from genome assembly GCA_018882485.1 of Rhodoferax sp. Lineage (GTDB taxonomy): Bacteria > Pseudomonadota > Gammaproteobacteria > Burkholderiales > Burkholderiaceae_C > Rhodoferax. The sequence goes on from VERU01000008.1 coordinate 4,491, forward strand.
TCGTGACGGATCTGGCCGGGGTGGTGTACCAGGGCCGCACCGAGCTGATGGACGAAGACAAGGTGGTGTTCGCCCAGCCCACCTCGGCGCGCACGCTGGCCGAAGTGATCGAGGGCGCCGACGTGTTCCTCGGCCTGTCCGCCGGCGGCGTACTCAAACCGGCCATGGTGGAGCGCATGGCGGCCCGCCCGCTGATCTTTGCCCTGGCCAACCCGACACCGGAAATCCTGCCCGAAGAGGTGCGCGCGGTGCGCGACGATGCGGTGATGGCCACCGGCCGCACCGACTACCCCAACCAGGTCAACAACGTGCTGTGCTTCCCCTACATCTTCCGGGGTGCGCTGGATGCCGGGGCCTCGACGATCACGGTGGACATGGAAATCGCGGCGGTGCACGCCATCGCCGAACTGGCCCAGGCCGAACAGAGCGAGGTGGTGGCGGCCGCCTATGCGGGCGAGCATCTGGCCTTCGGACCGGAATACCTGATCCCCAAGCCCTTCGACCCGCGCCTGATGATGAAGATCGCGCCGGCGGTGGCGGCCGCGGCGGCGGCCAGCGGCGTGGCGCAGCGCCCGGTGGCGGACCTGGACGCCTACCGCGAACGGCTGCAGGGCTTCGTCTACGCATCCGGCACCGTGATGCGGCCGATCTACGCCGCCGCCAAGAAGGCGCAGCGCAAGCGTGTGGCCTACTCCGAGGGCGAGGAGGAACGGGTGCTGCGGGCGGCGCAGATCGTGTGCGACGAAGGACTGGCGCGCCCGACCCTGATCGGACGCCCGGCGGTGATCGCCCGGCGCATCGAGCAGTTCGGCCTGCGGCTGCGCCAGGAACTGGATTACGACGTCGTCAATGTCGAACAGGACCACCGCTACCGCGACTTCTGGCAGACCTACCACCGCATGACCGAACGCAAGGGCATCACGGTGCAGGTGGCCAAGATCGAGATGCGGCGCCGCCTGAGCCTGATCGGGGCCATGCTGCTGCACAAGGGCGACGTCGATGGCCTGATCTGCGGCACCTGGGGCACCACCGCCATGCACCTGCAGTACATGGACCAGGTCATCGGCAAGCGTGCCGGCGTCAACACCTACGCCTGCATGAACGGCCTGCTGCTGCCCGACCGCCAGGTGTTCCTGGTGGACACCCACGTCAATTACGACCCGAGCGCCGAGCAGCTGGCCGAGATCACCACCATGGCGGCCGAGGAAATGATGCGCTTCGGCATCCGGCCCAAGGCCGCTCTGCTGTCGCACTCCAACTTCGGCAGCAGCAGCCAGCCCAGTGCGCTCAAGATGCGCCAGGCCCTGGCCCTGGTGCAACAGCAGGCCCCCTGGCTGGAAATCGACGGCGAAATGCACGGTGATGTGGCGCTCGACGGCCGAGCCCGCGCCGCCCTGATGCCCAACAGCACCCTCAACGGCGACGCCAACCTGCTGGTGCTGCCCAACATCGACGCCGCCAACATTGCCTACAACCTGCTCAAGACCGCCGCCGGCGGCAACATCGCGATCGGCCCGGTGCTGCTGGGCGCCGCCCAGCCGGTGCACATCCTGACCGCGAGCACCACGGTGCGGCGCATCGTGAACATGACCGCGCTCACCGTCGCCGACGCCAACGCCGTACGCTGAAGTCCGTGCGCTGAAGCGGTCCTGCCCGCGCCCCACAGGGCCAGTCCCTGCTGGGTCCGTGGGTGCACGGCCTTCGGCTCGCGATTGCTTAAATTTTAAGCAATCGCTTGCGTTTTTTCATCAAATAAGCGACACTTCGCAGCAGAGAGTTCCGGGTTTACCCGGGGTGTCAGTCCCAGTTTGTCATGTCGCATTCACCGAGCCTCAAGAGGGTGCTCGCCGGCCTTCTGGCCGGTGCGCTCCTTGCAACCGGTGGGCTACACGCCAGGCAGCCGGCCGCCACCAATGCCCCCACCCTGGTTTCGTTGGCCGAATTGCCGCCACAGGCAGCGCAGACCCATGCGCTCATCCTGCGCGGTGGTCCGTTCCCCTACGACAAGGATGGCAGCGTTTTTGGCAACCGGGAGCGGCTGCTGCCGGCACAGAAGCGGGGTTACTACCGTGAATACACGGTACCCACCCCGGCCCTGAGCCACCGAGGCAAGCGACGCATCGTGTGCGGTGGACCGCCCCGCACACCCGACGCCTGTTACTACACCGCCGATCATTACGGAAGCTTCCGCAAGATCGTGCCTTGAGACCTTGTTTTTTGTCATCGTGAAAGAGCCGCAGGAATGAATACGCCACTTCGTCCGGAAGTCGCCCCACCGCCCCGTCCCGTGGCGGACACCCCGCTGCGCGGCGTGCGCAGCAACATCGTGCAGTCCATCCGGGCCTTCCGGGTCCAGGAACTGCAGGAAACCGCTCAATCCCTGGGCCAGCATTTCCTGTACGCCAACCTGGCCAGCGCACAAAGCAAGCAGGACGTGCTGGACATGATCGGGCAGCAGTTCATGCTGCCGGCCCACGTGGGCAAGAATTTCGATGCGCTGTACGACAGCATCACCGACCCGCTGCACAAGTCCGGACCGCAACCGGGCTTCATCGTGGTGCTGGAACACATCCCGGCCCACGCCCGCTTCGACAAGGAAGCCCGCGAGCAGTTGCTCGACATCTTCCGGGATGCGGCCGATTACTGGGGGGACCGAAAAATTCCCTTCCGGTGTTTCTATTCTTTTCTGTAGCCCGTTCTGCACAAGCCAGCCAAGCAGAACGGGCGAATGAGGCTACCGGGAACAGCCCTGCCGACACACCCGTCACCGGCATAGAACTGACCACCGAAAACGGCGAGAAGATGCCGACCGACAAGCTGCTCGACGTATCGCCCCTGGCGCTGCGCATGAGCAGCCCCTTCAACGCGGGTTACTGGCTCGCTGCGGCCTGATCCTGGCGCTGCGGCGCCAGGGCGCCCGCCAGGGCCAGGTACTCGGCCACCGGCACCTCCTCGGCGCGGCGCTGCAGGTCAAAGTCTCCGCCAAAGTCCTGGGCCTGCAGCCAGCGGCCCAGCGCATGCCGCAGCAACTTGCGACGCTGGCTGAATGCCACGCGCACCAGTTCACCCAGCCGGTGCGGGTCGACACGGGCCGGCTCGGGGTGCGGCACCATGCGCACCACGGCGCTGTCCACCCGGGGCGGCGGCTCAAAACTCTGCGGCGGCACATCGAGCACAGGCTCCATGGCGTAACGCCACTGCAGCATCACGCTCAGACGCCCGTAGTCGGCGTGTCCGGGCGAGGCCACCATGCGGTCCACCACCTCTTTCTGCAGCATGAAGTGCTGGTCCTGCACCACGGCAGCGTGGCCAAGCAGGTGAAACAGGATCGGGGTGGAGATGTTGTACGGCAGGTTGCCGACCACTCTGATTTTTGTAGCACCCAAACCAGACGCCACAAGGCTGAAGTCGACGTTCAGCACATCGGATTCGATGACTTGCAGACCGCTCACGCGACGCAGCCGTTGGGCCAGATCCCGGTCGAGCTCGATCACCGTGAGCCGGCCCAGCCGTTGCTGCAGCGGCCGCGTCAGCGCGGCCAGACCAGGTCCGATCTCCACCACCGCTTCGCCAGGCCGGGGATCGATGGCGTCAACGATGGCGTCAATCACACCGCCATCGGTCAGGAAATGCTGACCGAACCGTTTGCGGGGCAGGTGTTTCATGGGCCGGGACAGGCCGCGCTCACGGCGGCGCTTCCCTCAGCTCGACGTAGGCCCGCCCGCGCAGGTCCTGCGCCCAGACCGGGTAGGCCTGGGCCAGTTTGCGTTCGCGCAGCTGGGCACGCACCGCCTCGCGCTGCTCACGCTGGGTGGCGGCGACGCTGCGGCGCTCCTGAACTTCGATCAGGTGCACCCCAAAGCGGGAGGTGAACGGCTCGCCCAGCTGCCCGGGGGCCAGCGCTTCCATGGCCTGCTCGAACTCGGGCACGAACAGACCGGGCGTGGACCAGCCCAGATCGCCGCCCTGGGCCGCGCTGCCGTCCTGCGAGTGCGCCCGCGCCAACGCGGCAAAGTCGGCCTGGCCGGCCAGAATGCGGCGCCGGAAATCGGCCAACTGCTCGACGGCGGCGGCCTCGCTGAGTTGCGGGCCCGGCCGCAGCAGGATGTGGCGCACCCGGGTCTGCGCCACGGTGGCATCCGGCAGTCCAGGGTCGCGCCGCTCCAGCACCTTGAGTATGTGAAACCCTGCGCCCGAGCGGATGACCGGCGCCAGCTGGCCCACCGGCACCGCTGCCGTGGCATCGACGAACAACTGGGGATAGCGACCGACCGGGCGCAGCCCGAGCTGGCCCCCGGCGGCCCGGTCCTGCGCGTCGGACGCTTCGCGCGCCAGTGCCGTGAAGTCCTCGCCCGCCCGGGCCCGGGCCAGCAAGCCGTCGGCGCGGGCCTTCAGCGTCGCCACCTGGGCGTCGCTGGCCTCGTCGGGCACCGCAACCAGGATCTGGGCCAGCTGCAGCAGGCGGCTGGCCGGATCGACCAGCGTGCTCTGCTCCTGCAGGTACTGGTCGATCTCCAGCTCGGAAACCTTGAGCCGGGGCTCGAGTTCGCGCTCGCGCAGCCGGTTCAGTGTGAGCTGTTCGCGCAGCTGGGACCGGAACCGCTCCAGCGAGATGCCGTCGGCGACCAGCCGGCGGTGCAGTTCGGGCAAATCGATCTGATTCTGGCGCGCCACCATCTGCTCGGCCTGCTCGAGCGACTTCTCATCGACCCGCACGCCGATCTCGCGCGCCCATTGCAGCTGCACCCGCTCCTGGATCAGGCGCTCCAGCACCTGCTTCTGCAGGCTGGCCACGTCCGGCCGGGGCTGTCGCTGCTGGGCGATCTGCTGCAGCTGGCGCTGCACCTCGGTCTGCAGCTCCTGGTGGGTGATGGGTTCGGAATTGACGATGGCGACGATGTAGTCGGCCTGGCGCAGCGAACCGACGGGCGGCGCCGGCAGGTTCAGGGTGGGCGTCGCGGTCAGGCGCAACCCTTCCTGGGCCAGGGCCAGGGTGCCGGCACAAAGGCCCAGGCCCAGTGCCAGATAGCGGCGTATCGTCATGGGTGAATCATAGTGCCTGGGCCGCAGCCGACCCGCCACCCGCCTCGCGCAGCAGGCGGTAACCGGGGACGTTGTTGCGCAGTGTTTGCAGGGGGTTGGCGCCCAGCCGGGTGAAGCCGACGAACTCGAGCTGGAACATGATGCGCGAACTGGCGCTGCTGGTGCCGGTCTGCAGGCGCTCCAGCACCACACGGCCCAGCCAGCAGTCGGCGTCGTACTCGAAGCCCAGCACGGTGTCGACCAGCTTGCTGTCGACCAGGCTGTAATTGAGCCGCCCCACGCTGTACCAGCGCTGGCTGCCCAGCCCGCCACCAGCGACCGGGCCGGCGGCTCCCCCTGCCAGAGGCCATTGCCAGCCGATGTCGATCTGCTCGCTCTGATCGCGCTGGAACCGGTAGGCGGCCGACAGCACCCGGTAGGGGCCGGGCTGGTAGCGGCCCCCGAGCACCGCCCGCACCGATTCCTCCGTCTTGGGGTTGAACTGCACGGTGGCGTCCAGCGCCCAGTTGGGGCTCCAGTTGACCGCAGCGCCCAGCAGGATGTCGCTGAAGCGGTCCAGCGCGGGGGTTCCGCCGGGCAGGGTGACATTCTGGTCCCGGTAACGCAGGCGCTGCGCAATACCCAGGCGGGCGGCCTCGGCGCCGCTGGCCGGATCCAGCAGGCGCGAGCTCAGACCGAGCGTGAGCAGGTGGCTGTCGGACAGGCGGTCATTGCCGACAAAGGCGTTCTCGGTGTAGATGGTGGCAAAACTGAAATCATTGGCACCCGAGTCGTAATTGGGCAGCAGGCTCTGGTCGCGGTAGGGGGTGTTGACATAGAACACCCGGGGCTCGAGGGTCTGGGTCAGGGTCCGGCCGGCCAGCACGGTGTCGCGCTCAAAGGCCAGCCCGGCATCCAGGCTGAAGGTGGGCACACTGCGACTGGCCGACAGCGAGCCATCGGCCAGCGGGGTGTCGAGCGCGTACTGGGTGAGGTGCCACTGCAGGCGCGGCGTGATGAAGCCGAACGGGAAGCGCCAGGGCCGGGCCACCTGCAGCGCCGCCACCGCCCGCTGACCATCGGGCTGGCCGGTCAGCAGGGGATCGGAACGGAAACGCGTGTAGTCCAGGTCCAGCGTCCAGTCCAGGCCGTTGGCCTGCTGGCGGCTGAAACGGGTGGCCAGTTGCGGTAGGCGGTCGTAAGGCGGGGTGATCGGGGAAGACACATCCTGCAGGGTCTGCCATTTGAGGACGCGCAGGCTGCTGGAGAAGGGCCCCTGCGAGCCGCTCAGGGTGAGGTCGTTGGCCAGCAGGCGCTGCGTCAACGAAGGGGTGGAGCGGGTGAAGTCGCGCCAGTAGTTGTCGTCGCTGACCCGATTCAGGCTCAGGCCCAGCGCCATGGCCGCATCGTTCCAGGGCTGTCGCAAGGTCGCCTGGTGGCTGGCGCTCAGGCCCCAGCGGGCGCTGTCGCGCAGGCTGTCGCTGGGCATCAGGTCCAGCCGGGCCTGCCCGTTGTAATCGGCTTCCAGGTAGCGGAACTCGGTGGCCAGGTTGACGCCGCGCTTGCTCATGAGCACCGGTGTCAGGGTCGCGTCGCGGTTGGGCGCAATGTTCCAGTAGTAGGGCAGCCCCAGCTCCACGCCGTTGACACTATCCAGCCCCGGGGTCGGTGGCAGGAATCCGGACTTGCGCCGGTCGCTCAGCGGAAAGCTCAGGTAGGGCACGGCCAGCAGCGGGGCCCCCTTGAAGCTCAGCACCGCGTCTTCAGCCTGCCCGGTTTCCTCTTCCTGGTCGAGCCGGATGGAGGCCGCGCGCAGCACCCAGTCCGGCAACCACTCGGGACCGGGCAGCCGCCGGCAGGTGGTCATGCTGGCGTTGCGGATGCGCACCCGGTTCTCATCGATGAAGTCCACCCGCTCGGCCTCGCCATGGGCGCCATTGCGCTCAAAGCGGTAACGGGGCTGCAGAAAAAAGCCTTCGAAGGCATCCACCCGAAGCTCCAGCAGGGGACCCTCGTAGACGTCGCCGGCACGCTGCACCCGCACGGCCCCCCGGGCCCGGGCCAGATCGTCGGGTTCGTAGTACTCCAGCCGGTCGGCCTGGATCTCGGTGTCGCCCTTGCGCAGCACCGCGGCACCTTCCACCACGGTGTCCAGGTCGGGCCGGCCGTACAGGCGTTCACCGCTCAGCTGAACCGGCTGCTGGCTGCGATCGACCGCAGTCGGTCCGATGGCGAGGCTGGGCCGCAGACCCAGCGGCGCGGGCTGCGGGGCCTCCACCCTGGCCTGCCCCCAGGCCCATGGCCAGACGGGCAGCAACAACACGACCGCAACAACCCGGCGGGTCAACCGGGCAGGCCGAGCGGATGGGGATGGGACGAAGGGGGCCAAGGCGGGCGGGAGCGGGCGGGTCGAACGGGCAGGCCGTGGCTCAGGCGGGATTTGTAGAATGGATTATCCATGAGCCCCGAATCCCACCCGCACCCTGACAGCGGGACGCCGTCGGCCTCGGCCGCCGATGCCCGGCCGGCCGGCGCCGAACCCCTGGTCTGGGCCGACCCGGCCCGCCGCGCGCACTTCGATCGCTGGCTCGAAGCCATCGCACCCAGGCACGGGCTGGAGCCGGGCACGGTGCGAATGGCATCGGCCGACGCCAGTTTCCGACGCTACCTGCGGGTCGATGGGGCGCAGGGCAGCCGCATCATCATGGACGCCCCGCCCGACAAGGAAAACTGCGCGCCCTTCGTGCAGGTGGCCACCCTGTTGCAGCAGGCGGGCCTGCTGGCCCCGCAGGTGCTGGAATGGCAGGCCGAACAGGGCTTCATGCTGCTGACCGACCTGGGCGACCGCACCATGATGTCGACCCTGGATCCGCAGCAACCTCAGGCCCAACAGGCGCTGTACCTGCAGGCGGTGGACACGCTGGTGACCTGGCAGGTGGCATCGCGCCCCGGGGTGCTGCCGCCCTACGACGAGGCCCTGCTGCGCCGCGAACTGGGGCTATTTCCCGAGTGGTACCTGGGCCACTACCGCCGGCATCCGCTGACCGACGCGGACCGCAAGGTGCTGGAGACGGCCTTCAGCCGCATCGTCGCCCGCAACCTGGCATCGCCTTCGGTGTACGTGCACCGCGATTTCATGCCACGCAACCTGATGGTGACCGATGCCGGGCTGGCCGTGCTGGATTTCCAGGATGCGGTGTACGGGCCCATCACCTACGACATCGCCAGCCTCATGCGCGATGCCTTCCTGAGCTGGGACGACAGCTTCTGCCTCGACATCACCGTGCGTTACTGGGAACGGGCGCGCCGCGCCGGGCTGCCGGTGGGCGACGACTTCGGCGCGTTTTTCCAGGCCGTGGATTACATGGCCCTGCAACGGCACCTCAAGGTGGCCGGCATCTTTGCCCGGCTCACGCTGCGCGACGGCAAACCGAAATACCTGGCCGACACCCCGCGCTTCATCGCCTACATCCGCGCCACCTGTGGCCGCTACGACGAACTGCGGCCCCTGCTGCGGCTGCTGGACCGGGTCGAGGGCGTCACGCCCGCGAGCGGCTACGCCTTCGGGCGTTTATGAACGAAATCGGCACCCAGGCCCCGTGGATACTGAATCTATTGCTACGTTTTAGATAGCAACTGATCATGCCCCGTCTGTATGTTCCCGGCCCCTGGAGCGCCGATGCCGAGCTCGAACTGCCACCCGCGGCCTCCCGGCATGTCCAGGTGCTGCGGCTGCAACCCGGCGATGCGCTGACCCTGTTTGACGGGCAGGGTGGCCAGCGGGATGCCACGGTGCTGCACATGGGACGGCGCGAGGTCACGGTCCGCACCGGCGCCGCCTGGACACAGGAGTCCGAGCCGCTGCGGCCGATCCAGCTGGCGCTGGGCGTGCCCGCCAACGACCGCATGGACTGGCTGATCGAGAAAGCGACCGAACTCGGTGTGAGCGCCATCCAGCCGCTGCTGTGCGAACGCAGCGTGCTGCGCGCCAGCGGGGAGCGGGCCGAGAAAAAGCTCGCCCACTGGCGCGGCATCGCGGTGGCCGCCTGCGAGCAGTGCGGCGGCAACCGCCTGCCCGAGGTGCACGACTGGCAAGCCCTGACCGACTGGCTGCGGCAGGCCGGTTCCGGCGCAAAGCCGTTGCGACTCCTGCTGTCGCTGCAGCCCGATGCCCAGCCCCTGGGCGAATGGTTGCAGCGGTCGATGGCCGACGCACCCGTCCGGGGCATCGGCCTGCTGTCCGGCCCCGAGGGCGGGCTGAGCCCGGCCGAAGAGACCCTGGCCCGCTCCGCAGGCTGGACCCCGGTGAGCCTGGGTGCCCGGGTGCTGCGCGCCGAAACGGCGGCGCTGGCGGCATTGGCCGCTCTGCAGCTGCACCCCGCGACCACACCCTCACCCGCCCGATGACAGCCCGCATCCCCCGCATCGATTCCGGACCCGATCCGGCCTGCAGCCCCTCGGTGGTGGACGCCGCCGATCCGCCGCGCGACAGCACACTCCCTCCAAGCTCCTCCTGAACCATCCATGAACAAGAACCTGTGGCTGCTGGCCCTGTGCCAGGGCCTTTTCCTGACGAACAACGTCACCTTCATCGCGATCAACGGACTGGTCGGCCTGAGTCTGGCTCCCCTGGGCTGGATGGCCACGCTGCCGGTCATGGGTTATGTGGTGGGCAGTGCGCTGTCCACCGGGATGGTGGCGCGGTCGCAGCAGCGCTTCGGGCGCAAGGTGGCGTTCCAGATCGGGCTGGCCGTGGCGTTTGCCGCCTGCCTGTTGTGCGCCTGGGCGGTGGCCAGCCACAATTTCTGGCTGCTGTGCGCCGCCACGGTGGTGGCGGGCTATTACAGCGCCAACGGCAACCTGTACCGCTTTGCAGCCGCCGAACTGGCCGAGCCGACGGCCCGCGAAAAAGCGGTGTCGCTGGTCATGGCCGGTGGCCTGCTGGGGGCGGTGCTGGGACCCAACCTGGCCAGCCAGACCCGCGGCCTGGCCGCCACGCCCTTCGTCGGCGCCTACCTGGCGCTGGCGGTGCTGGCCTTGCTGTGCATGGGGGTGCTGGCGCTGATCGAATTCCCGCCCACCGTCCGCAAGCAGGCCGGATCCGGCGGCCGGGCTCTGGGCGTCATCATGAAACAGCCCGCGTTCATCGTGGCCGCAGCAGCCGGCGCACTGGGCTACGGCGTCATGAACCTGCTGATGGCGGCCACGCCGATCGCCATGCAGCAATGCGGTCTGCCGTTCTCCGATGCCGCCCTGGTGCTGGAATGGCATGTGATCGGAATGTTCGCGCCGGGTTTCTTCACCGGGCACCTGATCCGACGTTTCGGGGCGCTGCCTGTGATGGCCGCCGGAGTGATGCTCAACGCCCTGTGCATCGCGGTGGCCCTGACCGGCGTGGAGTTGCACCAGTTCGTGATCGCCCTGTTTCTGCTGGGCGTGGGCTGGAATTTCCTGTTCACCGCGAGCACCACGCTGTCGCTGCAGACCTTCGCGCCCGAAGAGAAAGACAGCGCCCAGGCTGCGCTGAACTTCTTCGTGTTCGCGGTGATGGCGGTGACGTCGTTCTCGTCGGGCCTGCTGGTCACCACCCGTGGCTGGACGCTGCTGAACCTGGGTTCGCTGCTGCCCGTGGGGCTGACGGCCGGTGCGCTGATCTGGCTGCACCGGCAACGCCGCGCCGCAGCGGCCTGAGCGACAGGGCCGCCCGGCCGGCTCAGGCCGGCATGCGGGCGATCACCTGGGCCACGGCGGCCGTGAGTTTGCGCGCATAGGGCACATGCAGGAACTCGTTGGGGCCATGGGCGTTGCTGCGCGGACCGAGCACACCGCACACCATCATCTGCGCCCGGGGAAAGCCCTTGGAGAGCATGTTCATCAGCGGAATGGTGCCCCCCTGACCGATGTAACCGCAGGGCGCGCCAAAATAATCGTGCGAGGCGGCATGCAAGGCCTGCTCGAACCAGGGCGCGGTGTCCGGCGCATTCCAGCCGGTGGCCACGCTGGCCGACTCGAACGTCACGCGGGCCTGATAGGGCGCGTTGTCTTCCAGCAGAGTCTTGAGTTCCTGCACCGCCGTCACAGCGTCCACCAGGGGCGGCAGGCGCAGGCTGAGTTTGAACGCGGTGTAGGGTCGCAGCACATTGCCGGCGTTCTTCAGTTCAGGGAAACCGTCCGCGCCCGTCACGCTGAGCGTGGGCGTCCAGGTCCGGTTGAGCAGGGCCTGCACCGGTTCGGTGGTGGTGGGCAGGACCGACTGGCTGGCGCCGCCACAGTCGTAATGGGCCCAGGGAAAGCGCTGGTACACCTCCTCGCCCAGGATGGCCGCAGTGGCCCGGGCCTGGGCCAACCGTTCGGCCGGCACCTCGCAGTGAAAGCTGGCCGGCAGCAGACGGCCGGTCGCGCTGTCCTCCAGGCGGTCCAGCACCTGGCGCATGATGCGGAAACTCGACGGCACCAGGCCGCTGGCATCGCCGGAATGCACCCCCTCGGTCAGCACCTCCACCTTGAGCACGCCGCTGGCCATGCCCCGCAAGCTGGTGGTGAGCCAGAGCTGGTCGTAGTTGCCCGCACCCGAATCGAGGCAGATCACCAGCCCGACATCGCCCAGCCGCGGGCGCAGCGCGTCGATGTAGGGCAGCAGATCGGCCGATCCGCTTTCCTCGCAGGTCTCGATCAGGCCAACGATGCGGGGGTGTGCAGCGCCCTGGCTCTTGAGCGCCTGGATGGCGGCAATGCTGGCGTACAC
>VERU01000337.1 GCA_018882485.1 Rhodoferax sp.
GGGGTGACCAGCGCGAAGTCGCGGTTGTGCGACGGCGACCCGCTGAAGTAGCCCAGGTGGATCAGGCCGTCGGCGCCGGGCTGCTGGGTGGCGCGCAGGGCATGCACCCGCTCGGACATGGCGAGCTGTTCGGGGTTCATGAAGTTGGGCACCACGGCCACCGGAATCTGCGCGAAGGCGGCCATCTTGTCGGCCAGGTAGGCGTTGGTGGTGATGCCGCCGTCGCACAGGCGCAGGGCCGCGCCCAGCCGGGCGCAGTAGGCGAACCAGTCCTGCCAGACCTGGGGGTTGCGCAGGTCCAGGTCGAGGGTGTTGACCAGCAGGTGCACATGGTCGATGGAGAAGACGTAGTCGTCGATGTCGTACAGCACGCGCTTGCCACGGCGGCGGAAGGCCGCGACCAGCTGCTGGAGCTGGCTGTCGTAGCGGCTGCGGCAGATGACCAGCAGGTCGGCGCTGTCGGCGATGTCGTCCAGCCGGTGCAGGTCGGCCAGGAAGAAGTAGGCGGCGCTGTGGCGGGCGCTGTCCTGGTTGAGGACATGCGCCATGTTGTAGACGCGGTAGCGGAAGGTGCTGTTGTCGGCCTGTTCGTAGAAGTAGGCCACCCGGGCGCGGCCCCGCGCCAGGGCGCGCAGGCGCTCGGGCAGCGGCAGGTGCCAGGGGTCCTGGTAGTCCCAGGGTGCGATGCCGTCGAGCGCGTACATCAGGCGCGGCGTGCGAGTTCGGCCACCACGCCGGACAGGGCCAGGCGCCAATCGCGTCCGAGGCCGCTGGCCCGGTGGTTGGCCTGGCGCTGCGCGCGGTCCTGGGCCAGCGCCAGGCCCTGGGTCAGGGCGGCGAGCATGGGTTCGAGCGACGGCGGGGCGCACAGGATGTTGGGCGAGTAGCCCGACAGGTCCTGCTTGTTGCCGAAGGTGTTGGTCACGACCACGGCGCCGCTGGCGGCCAGGTCCAGCGGCGGGTAGCTGGGGTGCGGGGTGTACATCAGGCACAGGCCGAGATCGGTGCGGCCGACCAGACCGGCGTAGTCGGTCCAGCTGAGGTTTTCGAGCAGCTCGGGGGTGTAGCGGCCCTCGTCGAAGCGCAGCCGGGGGATGTCTTTGCCCACCAGCACCAGGTCCCAGGTCTGCAGGTCGATGATGCCGCGGGCGATGGCGGCTTCGAGCACTTCGAGCCCGAAGTGAAACAGGTTGCGCTGGTTGTTGGGACGGGCATAGAAGAACAGCCGGCGCCGGGACCCGGGCGCGGGCTCGGCGGGGTGGAACACCGAGGACGGAAAGGCCGGCTCGAACCAGCGGCCGCACTGCGCGAGCTGCCCCAGTCCGCTGGCGAGCAGGTGGTCGTAGAGCAGACGGGTGTTGATGACGAAGCGGATGTCGTCGCGCGCCAGCACACGGGCGCAGCGCAGGTGTTCGTCGCCATGGGCGTAGAACATGCGCTCGTCTTCCTGCAGCAGGTAGACCACGGCAGAGGGTTCGACCGCTCCGAGGGTGGCCGCCGTGGTCCACCACGAGGTGGTGAGGAACAGCTCGCCGGGGAAGCGGTCGATTTCGTGCACCGTGTCGTGAAACGGCGCATGGGCGAGCTCGATGTCGTGGTCGAGCGCGATGCCATAGGTGCCCAGCACGGTGGCCAGGCCCGCCGGGCTGGCCCGCTCGGTGCGGGTGATGATGCGCAGCCGTTCGCCCCGGGCCTGCGCCAGCAGGGCGGCCAGGATGATGGCGGTGCCGACCCCGCCGTACAGGCTGCCACGGTTGATGCTGTCGGTCACCATGCTGATGCGGCCCGGCGACGCCGACGGGATGGTGAACAGCCGCAACGCGGCACAGGCCGGGGCCTGGCGGGCCGCGAGTTCGCGGGCGCTGACCCAGGTGAGGGAATCGGTGACGCTGGCGCCGGCCTGCGCCAGTGCGGGAGAGACGCCGCGCAGGCGCCGCAGCGCCCGGGTCCAGACCTCGCGCAGCAGCTGGCGGGTGCCGAAGATGCGCTGGTAGCGCAGGGCGCGCTCGAAGTGGTTCAGCATGGTTGCGTTTCGGTGGTGCGGTGCCGGGCGGTCAGGGGCGCAGCCACTGCCGCAGGCGCCGCAGGGGCGCGGTGAGGCGCCAGCTGGTGCTGGCGCGCAGGGCGGTGATCTCGTGGCGGCTGGCGTGCAGCTGCTGGCGCGTCTGTTCGAGCTCGGCCTGCGACCGCTGCCCGGAGATTTCGAGCTGCTGCTGCTCGTGTGCGAGCCGGTCGTGCAGCAGGGCTGCGTCGTGCAGCCGCTGCTGCAGGGCCAGCTGCTGCTGCAGGCCGGACTCCAGGCGCTCCAGCAGGTCGCTGCGCTCGCGATGCAGGTCGGCGCGTTCGAGCTGCAGCGCCTGCTGGGCGCGCAGGGCGTCGTCGAGCCGGTGCTGCAGGTCGGCCAGACCGCCTTGCGTCTCGTGCAGGCGGGATTCGAGGTCGGTGTGCGACCACACGCGCTGCATCAGGGCGGCGCGCTGCGCCGGGGTCCAGCTGGCCTGCCACTTCTGGTAGATCAGGGCGGACGGCTCGCCCGAGGGGCCGGGGTCGGTGTGCACGCCCGAGCTGGGGTGGATGCGGTAGGCGGCGCTGACGCCGGGCAGGTGCACGAAATGGGTGTGGCGCGCGGCCTGCAGCCAGAAGTCCCAGTCTTCGAGCAGGGCCAGCGATTCGTCGAAGCGGCAACCGAGTTCGAGCAGGCGACGGCGAAACAGCAGGGCGTGGATGGGCGTGAGGTTGCCGGCGAGCTGGCGGATGCCGTCGAAGGGCAGGTCGAGCACCTGACCCAGGGGCTCGCCCCGGGGGCCGAGCAGAGCCACCCCGGTGTAGGCCGCCAGCGCCGCCGGATGCGCCTGCAGCACCTGGACCAGCCGCGCGAGGTGGCCGGGCATGAGCCAGTCGTCGTCGTCCAGGAACATCAGCAGCTCGCCCCGGGCATGGTCCAGCCCCCGGTTGGCGGCGGCGGCGCGCGCCAGCGGCGCGTCGGTGGGCAGCAGGCGCAGCGGGTAGGGACCGCAATGCGGCGGCAGGCTGCGGTGACCGGGTACGGCGGCCACCACCAGCACCTGCAGCCCCGGGCAGTTCTGCAGGGCCAGGCTGTCCAGGGCCTGGGCCAGCGTGGGCCGATCGGTGCTGCGCAGGATGACGGTGACCGTGGGCGACGGCGGGCCGGACCCTGCACCGGCGGCCACCCCGCCGCCCGCCAGGCTCACCGGGTGCGCGGCCAGCAGGCCCGGCAGCTCGGTGGACAGGCGGTCGGGCGGCAGCAGCAGGTAGGCTTCGGCCTGCTGCACCGAGGCCGGCAAGGTGTAGCTGCGGTAGTGGTTGAGCGCCTCGATGTGGCGCGCGTAGTCCTGGTGCGGCTGCTGCGAGACGAAACAGGCCATGGCCTGGCGCTTGCGCGCCGCATGGGGGGTGATGTCGAGCAGGGCATTGGGCGGCAGCGGGTTGCCCACTTCGTAGAACGCCAGGGCGATGCCCGTTTGCCGGGCGACGTCCAGGGCCAGCGCGGCGGTCTGCCGGTGATCGGGGTGGCGCTCCCAGGGCGAGGGGGCCAGCAGCAGATCGGGGGCCTGCTGCCGGATGTGGCGCAGCAGGCGTTCGGTGAGCGCGGCGTCGTGCACCAGGGCGCCGTCGGGCAGGTTCCAGAATTCGGGCGCCTCGGCGCCCAGCAGCGCAGCGGCGGCGCGGGATTCGGATTGCCGCAGGGCCGGGTCGCCCTGCAAGGCGCCGTCGGTCAGGACCACGATGCCGACGGGTACACCC
>VERU01000338.1 GCA_018882485.1 Rhodoferax sp.
CCCCAGGGGGGCCTTCGCAGCTTGGGTCGGCCCGGCGCGGCTCATGCTGCCCCCACGCTCGTCACTGCGTGTACTTCGCTGCCCCCCAGGGGGGCCTTCGCAGCTTGGGTCGGCCCGGCGCGGCTCATGCTGCCCCCACGCTCGTCAGACCCAGCAGGGCATTGACCGCAGGGCCGGCCTGCAAGGGGCAGGCATGGCCGACCGGGCCCAGGTCGGTCCAGGGCACGCCAGCGGCTGCGGCCACCTGCTGGCAACCGGCGGGCGGTGTGATGCGGTCGGCGCTGCCGCTGGCAACCTGCACCGGGCAGCGCAGCTGGGCCAGGTCGGCCAGCAGGTCGCCACCCGCCAGCATGCGGGCGGCGTGGATATAGCCGCGCGGCCGGATCCGGGCCATCACCGTCTGCACCAGCGCGAGCTGATCGGCCGGGGCATCCGGGGTGAGCATGGCTGCGCCGCGCTGTTGCGCCAGCCCGGCCGGTCCCAGCGTGGCCAGGGCAGACAGCCGGTCGTGCAACAGGCGTTCACGCTGCGCCGCATCCAGCCGGGCATGGCCCTGGGCGGGTGCGAGCAGCACCAGCGCCGCCACCCGCTGTGGCTGCAGCACGGCGGCGCGGGCGGCCATCAGCGCGCCCAGCGAATGGCCGACCAGGGTCAGCGGCTGCACCAGACCCAGCGCGTCCAGCCAGGCCCAAAGCCGGCTGGCATAGGCGGTGGCGTCGGGCCAGGCATCGTCCGGCAGGCGCAGGCCCTCGCTGTCGCCATAGCCGGGCGCGTCCCAGGCCAGCAGGCCGGGCAGGTCGGGCGGGACCGCCGCCAGCTGCGCCGACCAGCTGGCCGAGCCCGAGCCGATGCCGTGCAACAGCACCCAGCGGGTGAACGCCAGCGCACCCGCCTGCCGGTAGCCGATGACCCCCAGGGGCGTGGCGCTGCTCGGAACCGGGCCGGACACGATGCACATCCAATAACCGGTTTCAGCGGCCCAGCTCGCGCTTGATGCGGGCCAGGTCGCTGCCGGGCGGGTAACTGGGGGTGATGGGCTTGGGCGAGCCCAGCATCACGCACATCAGCGCATCCTCGTCGCCGATGTTGGTTTCTTCGCGGTAGACGCCGGGCGGCACCGAGATGAGGTCGCGCTCGTGGAGCAGGGCCTCCCAGCGCTGGCCGTCCTTTTCGCAGACGATTTTCATGCGCCCGCGCATCACGAAGAACACCTCTTCCACATCGTAGTGGATGTGCGAGGGGCCGATGTGACCGGCCGGGATCACCATGGTGGAAAAGGTGAAGTGGGCCGAAGGCACGGTGTTGCTGTCGCTGGCCACGCCGGTGGCGCCGGTGCCCACGTAGCGCATCTGGGCGCGGCGGTAGCGCGGGTCCAGGTCGGCCTGGAACTTCAGGGCGTCCCAGTCGTAGCGGCGGGTGGCAAAGCGGGCCACCCGGCTTTCCAGCCAGGCGGCAAAGTCCTGGCCTTCGGGCTGCATCAGGCTGGCCTGGATCAGCGCCTCGGGCGGGATGGCGGCGTCCATCAGACCCCGTTCGTTGAAAACGGGCTGGTTGGCGGCGGGGGTGTCGGGGTTCATGGCTGGGGTTCCAGATGCGGGTTCATGGCATGACAAAACCGCCATTCACCGGCAGCACCTGGCCGGTGATGTAGGCGCTGCCGGGGGAAAGCAGAAACAGCACCGCCGGCGTGATGTCGTCGGCCTGCTGGGCGCGGGCGATGGCCCGGCCGTTGCGGTAGTGGTCGTGACGCGCCTGCGGCACGTACTCGGTGGACTCACCCACCGTCAGGCCGGGGGCCACAGCATTGACCGTGATGCCCTGGGGGCCGAGTTCGCGCGCCATGCTGCGCGTCATGGCCATCACCGCGCCCTTGCTGGCCACATAGGCCATGAGACGCGGGGCGCCCCACAGCGCGGTATCGGAGGCGATGTGGACCACGCGGCCGCTGCCGCTGGCGGCCAGGTGGGGCTGCGCCGCCACGGTGGCCAGCCAGGTGCCGCGCACGTTGACGGCCATCACCTGGTCCCAGGTGTCGATGCCGAGCTCGGCCATGTCCTTGCCGCCACTGTTGGTGATGGCTCCGTTGTTGACCAGGCCATCGAGCCCGCCCAGCCACTGCGCGGCCGCATCCACCCCGTCGCGGATGGCTGCAGGGTCGCTCAGGTCCATGGGCAGGAAGTGCAGGTCAGGGCCCAGCGCCCGGGCCAGCGCAGCGCCCCGCTCGTGCAGCAGGTCGCTGATGACCACGCGCGCACCGGCGGCCAGCAGGGCGCGGGCAAAGGCCTCGCCCAGGCCGCGTGCGCCGCCGGTGACCAGCACGCGGCGTCCGGCCAGGGACATCTCGGGGGTCGGGTTGGCGACCATGGTCTCAGGCGGTGCGGCTGTCGGGGCCAGGCAGGTAATGCAGGATGCGGCGCTCGGCCAGCACCACGGCGTAGTAGGCGACGATGCCGATCACCGTCAGGGCGCCGATGATCACGAACACGCCGGCGGTGTTGCCCTGCCCTTCAAAAAACACCAGCATGTAGCCCAGGCCCATGTTGCCGCCCACCAGCTCGCCCACCACCACGCCGATCACCGCCAGCGTGCTGGCAATGCGCAGGCCCGAGAACAGGGCCGGCAGGGTGGTGGGGTATTCGATGTTGCGGAACACCTGCCAGCGCGTGGCCGAAAACGAGCGGGCCAGGTTGACCATGTCGGCATCCACCGTGCGCATGGCCGACAGCACGTTGATCAGCACCGGGAAGAACACGATGAGCACCGCCACCAGGATCTTGGGATAGACGGTGTAGCCCAGCCACATCACGAACAGCGGCGCAAAAGCCACCTTGGGTGCGATCTGCAGCGCCAGCAGGTAGGGCGAGAGCACCGCCTCCACACGCGGCCACAGACCCAGGGCATAGCCGATCACCGCACCCAGCAGCGCCCCCAGCGCAAAACCGATGAGCACCTCCAGCGAGGTGATGCCGGCGTGCCACAACAGGCGCTCGCCCTGCCAGATGCGCAGCGCCTCCTCAGCCACCTTGGTGGGTGGCGGCAGCACGAACTCGGGCACGCCCAGCAGTCCAGGCGCCAGCTGCCAGGCCAGCAGGAACAGGCCCAGCACGGCCACGCTCCAGCCGGCGGTGACGAGGCGTTCCGGCGAGGGGTTCATGGGCGGGGATGCGTGGGCCGGTGCTTACTTGCCGGTCACGAACTGGTTGGTGTACAGCTCCCTGAGAGGCACTTCCCTGGGCACGATGGCGTTGCTCACGTAAAACTTCTGCAGGTCCGACAAGCGCGTCTCGTCCATCGTGCCGGGCACCTTCTGCCCGGCGTACACATACTTGTTGTACATCTCGAAGGCTTTCTGGATGGAGGCCTCCTTGCCCTTGTGCATGGGCACATGGTTCACATAGGCCAGCGTGGCGGACTTGGGATCGGCCATGATGTCCTTCATGCCCTTGAGGGTGGCGCGCACCAGCTTCTGGATGAGCTGCGGATTTTTCTGGATGGTCTCGTCGGAGGCGAGGATGGCCTGCGCCATGCTCTTGAAGTAAACGT
Organism: Rhodoferax sp.; assembly: GCA_018882485.1. Taxonomy (GTDB): domain Bacteria; phylum Pseudomonadota; class Gammaproteobacteria; order Burkholderiales; family Burkholderiaceae_C; genus Rhodoferax. The sequence continues at coordinate 3,544 of VERU01000338.1, forward strand.
CAGCGGGCAGCACATCCACCTGGGCGCCGGCGTCCATGGCGCTGACCGTCCACTCGGGCACACCCGCCATGGCACTGGCCTTCTTGCCGGCGAACTGCTGCCACACGCCCGCCGGTCCGGCTGCCTGGATGTTGACGTCGTTCTTGGTCAGACCGGACTTGCTGAGCATGCCCAGCAGGGCGTAGTAGGTGGTGTCGGTGTAGGCC
>VERU01000339.1 GCA_018882485.1 Rhodoferax sp.
CTTGATCTCGCGGTACAGCACGCCCAGAAAGCCCAGCGGGATGTAGAGCTGGATCATGAAGGCGTTGACCATGACCAGGTCGCCCAGCGTCATGCGTCCGTCCACCACGCCCTGGGCGGCGCGCCACAGCATGGCGACCAGCCCGACGGCGATGATAAGCTGCTGCCCGGCGTTGAGCAGGCTCAGGGTGGTCTGGCTCTTGATGGCGGCCCGGCGGTAGCGCTCCAGGTTCTCGTCGTAGCGCCGGGCCTCGAAGGCCTCGTTGTTGAAGTACTTGACGGTTTCGTAGTTCAGCAGCGAATCGATGGCCCGGCTGTGTGCGGTGGAATCGAGCTCGTTCATGCGGCGGCGGAACTGCGTGCGCCATTCGGTCACGGCCACCGTGAAGGTGATGTACAGCGCCAGCGCGATCAGGGTGATCCAGGCGAACCAGACATCGAAGCGCACCGCCAGCAGCGTCAGCACCAGCGCCACCTCGATCAGGGTGGGCACGATGCTGTAGAGCGAATAGGAGATGAGCGAATGCACGGCCCGGGTGCCGCGTTCGATGTCGCGCGTCATGCCGCCGGTCTGGCGCTCCAGGTGAAAGCGCAGGCTCAGCGCATGCAGGTGCTGGAACACCTGCAGCGAAATGCTGCGGGCCGCGCCCTCGGTGGCGCGGGAAAACACCAGGTCGCGCAACTCGGCGAACAGCGTGGTCGACAGGCGCAGCAGGCCGTAGGCCACCAGCACACCCACCGGCACCAGCAGCAGCGCGGCGGCCGGCGCGGCGCGGGGCGTGAGCGCATCCACCAGGTCCTTGAGCAGCAGGGGCACCCCCACGTTGGCCAGCTTGGCCCCGACCATGAAGCCCAGCGCCAGCAGCACCCGCCACTTGTACTGCCACAGGTAGGGGAACAGGCGGCGCAGCGTGGCCCAGTCGGTGCGGGGGGCGGCAACGGGCGCAGCCGGCGCACCGGGGGCGGCTGCAGGCTGGGTCTGGGAGGCGGGGCGTTCGCCGGCTTGGCGCATGGGGGACAATTTGGTCAGTCGATCTGAACCGGATTGTGCCCATGTCTGACTCCACCCCCATGCCCGCTGCCGCGACCCGGGTGCAACTTCCGACCGACCAGGAGCTGGTGCTCAAGGTCATTCCCATGCCGGGCGACTGCAACGCCAACGGCGACATCTTCGGCGGCTGGGTCATGGCCCATGTCGACATGGCGGGCTCGGTGCTGCCGGCGCGCTACGCTGCCGGCCGCATGGCCACCGTGGCGGTCAACGAATTCATCTTCAAGCAGCCGGTGCGGGTGGGCGACATCCTCTCTTTTTTTTCCAAGGTCATCCGCGTGGGGCGCACCTCGATCACGGTGAAGGTCGAGGTCTACGCGGAACGCTACCGCTCGCAGGGCCAGTACACCAAGGTCACCGAAGCCCTGCTGACCTACGTGGCGATCGACGAGCAGGGGCGTCCGCGTCCGCTGCCGCCCGCCGGCACCTGAAACCCGGGCCTTCGGGGCCCGCTGGCGGTGGGTGTAAACCCCTTCGGTGAAAACCCTCTCGGCGCCGGCAGGGATTGCCGCTATAAACCGCGGTATCCAGATTCGGGAGTCATCGTGCAGTTTGTGCAACTGCTGATCGGCGGTGTTGCACAGGGTTGCATCTACGGCCTGATCGCGCTGGGCTTCGTGCTCATCTACAAGGCCACGGAAACCGTCAGCTTCGCCCAGGGCGAGCTGATGATGCTGGGCGCCTTCATGGGTCTGGCCTGCCTGAGCCTCATGGGCTTTCCCTACTGGCTGTCGGTGCTCAGCGTGATCGCCGGCATGGCCCTGTTCGGCATGCTGCTCGAACGCCTGGTGATCCGCCCCATACTGGGCCAGCCCACCTTCTCCATCGTGATGCTGACCATCGGCGTGGGCTATGTGGCGCGCGGCCTGATCACCATGGTGCCCAGCATCGGCACCGACACCCACACCCTGCCAGTGCCCTACAAGGACGAGATCTGGAAAGTCTCGGGTCTGGTACTCAACGTCGAGCAGATGGTGGTCATCGCCGCCACCGGCGCGCTGTGCGCCCTGTTGTTCGCCTTGTTCCGCTACAGCAAACTGGGCATTGCCATGCAGGCGGCCTCGCAGAACCAGCTGGCCGCCTATTACATGGGCATCCCGGTGCAGCGGCTCAACGGCATCGCCTGGGGGCTGGCCGCAGCCGTGGCGGCCGTGGCCGGCCTGCTGCTGGCGCCCATCACCTTCGTGCACGCCAACATGGGCTTCATCGGCCTGAAGGCGTTTCCGGCGGCCGTGGTCGGCGGCTTCGGCAGCCTGCCGGGGGCCATCGTGGGCGGCCTGGTGATCGGCATCGTCGAATCGCTGGCGGGCTTCTACCTGCCCGAGGGCTTCAAGGACATCGCTGCCTACATCGTGGTGCTGGTGATGCTGGTGGTCAGGCCCACCGGGCTGTTCGGCGAGAAGTCGCGCAAGAAGGTCTGACATGCGGTTCCTCTTCAAGACCGACTACGAACAGGACATCCGGCTGGCCCGGCATGGCGGTCACCGCTTCTGGTACGGCCTGCTGCTGGCCCTGTTGCTGGCCGCTCCCTGGTGGCTCGAGGAATACTGGCTGGCCCAGCTGACCTTTGTGCTCATCTATTCGGTGGCCGGACTCGGCCTGATGCTGCTGGCCGGCTACACCGGCCTGTTTTCGCTGGGGCATGCCGCCTTCCTGGGCGTGGGTGCCTACACCCAGGCGGTGCTGACGCAGGCCGGCCTGCCCTTCCCGCTGGCCCTGCTGGCCGCCGCCGGGCTGTCGGCTGCGGTCGGCTTCGTGGTGGGCCTGCCGGCACTGCGGGTCAAGGGCATCTACCTGGGCATGGCCACGCTGGCCTTCGGCTTCATCGTGGAAGAGGTGCTGGCGCGCTGGGAGCGGGTGACCGGCGGCAACGCCGGCATCCACATCCGGAAGCCCCAGCTGTTCGGCTGGGAACTCGCCAGCGGCGAGGCCTTCTACCTGCTGTGCCTGGCGGTCACGCTGATCTGCACCCTGGGGGTGCTCAACCTGCTGCGATCGCCCACCGGACGGGCCTTCGTGGCCATCCGCGACTCCGAGATCTCGGCGCAGAGCATGGGCATCCATCTGGCCCGCTTCAAAACGCTTTCCTTCGCCCTGTCGGCAACGCTGGCAGGTATCGCTGGCGCCCTGTACGCGCACAAGCTGCAGTTCATCTCGCCCGACCAGTTCAACATCCTGCAGTCGGTGGACCTGCTGCTGATGATCGTCATCGGCGGCCTGGGTTCGGTGCACGGCGCTTTCCTGGGCGCCATCTTCCTGATTTCGATGCCGCAGCTCATCGCCCTGGGCAAGGACATGCTGCCGGCGGCCGTCGGCCAGGCGCCCGGCCTGCAGGCGGTGTTCTACGGGGCCGTGCTGGTGGCCTTCGTGCTGTTCGAACCCATGGGCCTGTACGGCCGCTGGCTCAAGGTGCGCACCTACCTGCAGACCTTCCCGTTCTACCGCAAAGGCCTGTTCCGGCGGCAGAAGGCCTTCCAGAAATCGGACCGATTGAAATGATGGCCCCCCCATCCGTCGCGGCACACACGGCACCCCTGTCCGAGGGGTCGCTGGGCAGCCCGGGCAGCCCGGGCGACCCGGCCCCGGTCCTGTCCCTCCCCGCGCTCCTGTCTGCCAGCAACCTGAGCGTGCGCTTCGGCGGCGTGCTGGCGGTCAACCAGGTCAGCTTCGAGGTGCGGCGGGGCGAGGTATTCACCC
>VERU01000340.1 GCA_018882485.1 Rhodoferax sp.
CGCCTGCACCGTGGCATCGCGGCGGTCGGGGACAATGCCGCAATCGGTGACGGTGCACCCCAGACGCTGCAGCAGGGCTCGCAGGAAATACCGGTTGGAGTTGTAGATGGCGCCAGACGGCAGGGCCTCGGGCGCGACCGTACCAGGCATCACCAGTTCATCACCGGTGGAAAACAGGGCCACCCGCACACGCTGGGCCACAGGCAATTCGGCGCATCCGATGCTGGCCGCCAGCCCCAGACTCGCCGGCCCGAGACGGGTGCCGCGCGCCAGCACGACGCTCCCGCGGGTGATGTCCTCGCCAGCGCGTCGTATCCACTGACCGGGCCGCGGCACCGAGCTGAAGCGGACCGCCTCCCCGCTGGAACCGGGCGGCGCATCGGGCCAGGGCTGGCCGTCCTCCTGCATCACCACGGCGTCGGCGCCCGCTGGCACCGGTGCACCCGTGAAAATGCGCGCCACCGTTCCAGGATCGAGCGGCCGACCGGCCATGCCCGCCGCGATACGCTGGCTCACCGGCAGAACGACTCCAGGGGTATCCAGGTCGGCACAACGTACCGCATAGCCGTCCATGGAACTGTTGTCTTGTGGCGGGACGTGCAAGGCTGAAGCCAGATCCTGCGCCAGCACCCGGCCATCGGCATCGAAGGTGGAAACCGACTCGGCGGCCATCGGGGGGCCTGCCCGACCCAACAAATCGGCCAGAGCTTCGTCCAGTGTGCGCAAGGCAGGAAGGGTGTTGCTCATACAAAGGCCTCTGCCCGGTACTCGAAACGGCCCTGATCCGTGAGCAGCCAGTCGGCCAGCCCAGCAGGGTCGTTCAGGTCCAGCACGGGGCGCAGGGTGGGTTGCGGCAAATCGTGCGGCGTGTCGGTGGCGACGGCCGCGATGAAATCGTCGTGGGGGTAACGGGCCGGCATGCCGGAGGCGCCGCGCCAAACCTCGATCTTGAGCAGGTCAGAATCCTTGAACCCCTCCACCAGCACCCAATCCACACCGCCATACAGTTCCGCGATCAGGTGGTGCACCGACAACTGGGTTTCCTGTTCGAACTCGCGCATCAGCGCCAGACGGCGATTGGAGGCGATCACCACTTCGAAGGCGCCAGCCTGCCGGTGCCGGTAGGTGTCCTTGCCCGGCTGATCGATGTCGAATCGGTGGTGCGCGTGTTTGACGACCGAGACCCGCAGGCCACGCAGGCGCAATTCCGGGATCAGCCGCTCAACCAGGGTCGTCTTGCCCGACCCGGAGTACCCGGCAAAACCAACCACGTTCACCCGCAATGCTCCGCGATGTAGGCTTTGATGGCGTTCACGTCGGCGGCCATGCGGGTCACACGGCGCGGCAGCTGTTCGATACCGGCCAGGGCGGGGGGACGCTCCGGCTCGCGGCCGAGGGCCTCGACCAGGGTAGCGGCAAACTTGATGGGCAGGGCCGTTTCGAGAACGATCATGGGCACCCCCGCGCGCAGGTGCTGGCGTGCCACCTTCACACCATCGGCGGTGTGGGTGTCCACCATCACACCCAAGCGGCCATACAGGTCCCGGATGGTCGCGAGACGATCGGCGTGGGTGCTGCGACCGCTGGCAAAGCCGAAACGCGGGCCCACCTGCGCAAAGACCGGATCCGCTGCGAGGTCGAAGCATCCGCGCTGCGACAAGGCGGTTTCAAACAGGCCGCGAACCCGTGGGCCATCCCGGCCCACCAGATCGAACACGAACCGCTCGAAGTTCGAAGCCTTGGAAATGTCCATGGACGGGCTGGAGGTCTCGTGGGTGTCCGCCGAACCGCGGACGCGGTAGAGACCCGTGCGGAAGAACTCGTCCAGCACATCGTTCTCGTTGGTGGCCACGATCAGCTGGTCGATGGGGAGTCCCATCATGCGCGCCACATGGCCCGCGCACACGTTGCCAAAGTTGCCGCTCGGAACGGCGAAACTCACCCGCTGCCGATCCGACCGGGTGGCCTGAAAATAGCCCGCGAAGTAGTAAACCACTTGGGCCAGCAGCCTCGCCCAGTTGATCGAGTTGACCGTCCCGATGCGGTAGCGGCGCTTGAACGACAGATCAGCCGACACCGCCTTGACCATGTCCTGGCAGTCATCGAACACCCCATCGACCGAGATGTTGTGGATGTTCGCATCCATCAGGCTGAACATCTGGGCCTGCTGGAAGGTGCTCATCCGGCCATGAGGGCTGGTCATGAACACCCGCACGCCCTGCTTGCCTCGCATCGCGTACTCGGCTGCGCTTCCGGTGTCGCCGCTGGTGGCGCCCAGGATGTTCAGGGACTCGCCGCGCCGGGCCAGCTCGTACTCGAACAGGTTGCCCAGCAATTGCATGGCCATGTCCTTGAAAGCCAGCGTCGGTCCATTGGAGAGGGCTTCAAGCAGCAGCGGTGTCGGCTGACCCTCGACCTGGACGGTCTCCAGCGGCCGCAGGGGCACGATGGCCTCGGTTCCGAAAACAGCGGCGGTGTAGGTGCGCTCGCACAGGCGACGCAGATCCGCCGGCGCAATATCGTCCACGTAAAGGGAGAGCACCTCAAACGCCAGTGCCGCATAGCCCTGGTCGCGGTGCACCGCCCGCCATCGGGCCAGCTGCCCGGCATCGAGCGCCGGGTACCGTTCGGGCAGGTAGAGGCCGCCATCGGGCGCCAGCCCTTCCAGCAGAATTTCGCAGAAGCGCTTGCGATCGGGATGACCGCGGGTCGACAGGTATCGCATCAGGCCAACTCTTCCTTGCGGATGCGCACGATGGGCGCCAGCACCGCATCCAGGGCCTGCATGCGAGCCAGGGCCGCATCCATGGTTCCCTCCAGGCAATCGTGGGTGAGGATGATCAGGTCGGTCTGGTTCGAACCCTCTCCCCCGACCGCTTCAGCCTGTCGTTGCAGCACCGCATCGATGCTGATACCGGCATCGGCCAGGATGCCGGTCACCCGTGCCAGCACACCGGCGCGATCGGCCACCCGAAGGCGCAGGTAGCAGCTGGTCAACACATCCTGCATGGGCAACACCGGCAGTTCACTCTTGGCCTGATCCAGGGTGTTCGGTTGGAATGCCAGATGGGGCACCCGGTTCAACGGGTCGACGGTGTGCAGCCGGGTGATGTCGACCAGATCGGCAATCACCGCGCTGGCGGTGGGTTCGGACCCGGCGCCCTTGCCGTAGTACAAGGTGGTCCCGACGGCGTCGCCCTGCACCACCACGGCGTTCATGGCGCCTTCCACATTGGCGATCAGGCGCCGGACAGGGACCAGACTGGGATGTACCCGCAGTTCGATGCCGCGCGGTGTGCGCTTGGTGATGCCCAGCAGCTTGATGCGATATCCCAGTTGCTCGGCGTAACGAATGTCCAGCGAGGCCAGGCGTGTGATGCCTTCCACATGGGCCCGCTCGAACTGCACCGGTATGCCAAAGGCAATGGCCGACATCAGCGTGACCTTGTGGGCCGCATCGACGCCCTCGATATCGAAGGTCGGATCCGCCTCCGCATAGCCCAGTCGCTGGGCCTCCCGGAGCACCACGTCGAAATCGAGGCCCTTGTCGCGCATCTCGGACAGGATGAAATTGGTGGTGCCGTTGATGATGCCCGCAATCCATTCGATCCGGTTGGCGGTGAGCCCCTCCCGCAGCGCCTTGATGATCGGGATCCCGCCGGCCACCGCAGCTTCGAATGCCACCATCACGCCCCTGGCAGAAGCCGCCGCAAAAATCTCGGTGCCATGCACGGCGAGCAGC
>VERU01000341.1 GCA_018882485.1 Rhodoferax sp.
GGCCATGGGCGAGCAGGCGGTCGCGCTGGCCAAGGCGGTCAGGTACCAGAGCGCCGGCACGGTGGAGTTCGTGGTGGGCAAGGACCAGAGCTTCTACTTCCTGGAGATGAACACCCGGCTGCAGGTGGAACACCCGGTGACCGAATGCATCACCGGGCTGGACCTGGTGGAACTGATGATCCGGGTGGCGGCGGGCGAAGCCTTGCCGCTGACGCAGTCGCAGGTGCGGCGTGACGGCTGGGCCATCGAGTGCCGCATCAACGCCGAGGATCCGTTTCGCGGCTTCCTGCCGTCCACCGGTCGGCTGGTGCGTTTTCAGCCACCGCCCCAGACCATGGTCGCTGCCGAGCCGACCCAGGCACTGGGCGTTCGGGTGGACACGGGTGTGCAGGAGGGCGGTGAAATCCCCATGTACTACGACTCCATGATCGCCAAGCTGATCGTCCATGGACGCGACCGGCAGGAGGCCATCGCCCGCATGCGCGAAGCCTTGAATGGCTTTGTCATCCGCGGTATCTCGAGCAACATTCCTTTTCAGGCGGCGCTGCTGGCCCACCCCCGTTTCGTGGCGGGCCAGTTCAACACCGGCTTCATCGCCGAGCACTACCCCCAGGGTTTCCGGGCCGAGGATGTGCCGCACGATGACCCCAGCCTGCTCGTGGCACTGGCAGCCTGGGTGCACCGCAAGTACCGCGACCGGGCGACCCGGATCAGCGGCCAGCTCGCCGGTCACGAAGTGTCGGTGGGCGAGGCCTTTGTGGTGGTGCCCGTGGGCGACCAGGGCTCGAGCCGGGCCACTCCGGTCACGCTCACGGATTTCCAGGGCGCCAGCGGTTCCTCCGTGATCCGCGTGGGCAGCGCCAGTTACACCATCAGCAGCGCCTACCGCATGGGCGATCTGCGCATCACCGGCTCCTGCAACGGACAACCGTTCACCGCCCAGGTCGAACGGGGCAGCGCCTCCGGCAAGCATCCGCTGGCCATCCGCGTCTGGCACAACGGCGCCCAACTGGAGGCGCTGGTGCTGTCGCCGAGGGCCGCACAGTTGCAGGCGCTCATGCCCTACAAACCCCCCGCTGACATGAGTCGTTTCGTGCTGTCGCCCATGCCCGGCTTGCTGGTCGATGTGGCGGTGCAACCGGGCCAGAAAGTTCAGGCCGGTGAACGCGTGGCGGTGATCGAGGCCATGAAAATGGAAAACGTGCTCTTCGCGGCGGCCGACGGGGTGGTCGGCAAGGTGCTGGCAGCCAAGGGCGACAGCCTGACCGTCGACCAACCCATCGTGGAATTCGCCTGATTCCGGAGCCTTCTCATGAAACGACCCTTCCAGGTGCTGGGCATCCAGCAGATCGCCATCGGTGGCCCCGACAAGACCCGTCTGCGCACCCTCTGGGTGGACATGCTGGGGCTGGAGGTCACGGGCAACTTTCGCAGCGAACGCGAGAACGTGGACGAAGACATCTGTGCGATGGGACAGGGTGTGCACCGGGTCGAGGTGGACCTGATGCAGCCCCTGGACCCGGAAAGAAAGCCGGCTGTCCACACCACGCCACTCAACCACGTGGGCCTGTGGATCGATGATCTGCCCCGCGCCGTGGAATGGCTCACGGCGCGGGGCGTGCGGTTTGCGCCGGGGGGTATCCGCAAGGGTGCCGCGGGTTACGACATCTGCTTTCTGCACCCCCGCCCGAACGACGAGTTCCCCATCGCCGGTGAAGGCGTGCTGGTGGAACTGGTCCAGGCCCCGCCCGAGGTGGTGGCCGCACTCACACGGCGCTGACCTGTTCAGCCGACGGGCTGGTCACTGCCGCCGGCATCCGCTGCGCCTCCTTCGCGCCGTCGCCGGGCGCGCTCCAGGGCGGCTTCGATCACCGCCCGCTTGCGTTCCAGCGTGGCGGGGTCCGTGATGTGCGTGTGGGCGCTCAGATCGGCCAACTTGGTGCGTGCTTTTTCTTCCAGTGTTTTCTGGTTCCGGGCCTTATCCAGCTTGATTCTATTGCTATGGAATGCATAGCGATCTCCAGCCTCTTTGGCCTGGCCAGCCGACCAGGCCGCCCAGCCGGTCGCGGGGGACCCGGTCGGCTCGAGCCGGATGCAATCGACCGGACAAACCGGCAGACACCGTTCGCAGCCGGTGCACCAGCGATCGATCACCGTGTGCATGCGCTTGTTGCTGCCCAGTATGGCGTCGGTCGGGCAGGCCGGCAGGCACAAGGTGCAGCCGATGCACCAGTCTTCGTCGATCACCGCCCGCTGGCGCGGGCCTTCGGTCCCGCAGCCGGGATCCAGCGGACGCACCGGTCGCCCGGTCAGGTCGGCCAGCCGCGCGATGCCCTCGGCGCCGCCGGGCGGGCATCGGTTGATATCGGCCGCCCCCTGGGCCATGGCCTGCGCATACCCGTCGCAATCGGGGTAGCCGCAGCGGGTGCACTGGGTCTGCGGCAGCAGAGCCGACAACTCGGCCGCTGTGCAGGCCCGTTGCGTCATGGCTTGAGGCCGGGCCTCTTGCGGGGTGATCGGACGGTTGGGGTCCGGCTTTTGGCCCTCGAGCCGCTTGTTGCCGAGCCGGTGACCGGTTCAGCGGCTTGGACCGCGGTTGGTTGCGCAGCGGCGACCGGTGCGGGCTGGTGGGCCAGGATGAACCGCCGGACTTCGGGGTAGACCACATCGCGCCAGCGACGGCCGCTGAAGATCCCGTAGTGACCGGCGCCCTTGGCTTCAAGGTGCTGGTGCAGAGGGGCCGGTACCCCGCTGCACAGTCCGTGTACGGCTTCGGTCTGCCCGGAGCCCGAAATGTCGTCGAGCTCTCCCTCGACCGACAGCAGCGCGGTGGTGCGGATGTCCTGCGGCCGGACCCGTTCCAGTTCGCCACCGACGCCACGCACATCCCATGTGCCGTTGACCAGCGAGAAATTCTGGAACACGGTGCGGATCGTCTCCAGGTAGTAGGGCGCATCCATGTCCAGCACTGCGTTGTACTCGTCGTAGAACTTGCGGTGGGCCTCCGAGCTGGCGTCATCGCCTTTGATCAGGCTCTTGAAATAATCGTAGTGGCTGTTGGCATGGTTGCTCGGGTTCATGGCCACGAAGCCGGTGTGCTGCAGGAAGCCGGGATAGACCCGCCGCCCCGCGCCCGGAAAGTTGCTGGGCACCCGGTAGATCACGTTGTGTTCGAACCACTCGTAACTCTTGTTCATCGCCAGGTTGTTGACCGCCGTGGGCGACTTGCGGGCGTCGATCGGGCCACCCATCATGGTCATGGACAGGGGTGTGGTTTCACCCCGGGTGGCCATCAGCGAAACCGCTGCCAGCACCGGAACCGTGGGCTGGCACACGCTGACCACATGGCAGTTGCCGTAGCGCGCCTGCAGGTGACGGATGAATTCCTGCACATAGTTGACGTAATCGTCCAGGTGGAACTCGCCCTCCGACAGCGGAACCAGTCGGGCATTCTTCCAGTCGGTGATGTAGACCTTGTGGTCCCTGAGCATGGTGCGCACCGTGTCACGCAGCAAGGTGGCGTAATGGCCCGACAGGGGGGCAACGATCAGGACAGCCGGCTGGTCCTTGAGCCTGAGCAGCGTGTCCGGATCGTCGCTGAAGCGCTTGAAGCGGCGCAGTTCACAAAAAGGTTTTGTGATCTCCACCCGCTCGTGGATGGCCACGGCCACGTCGTCCACGTCGACCGTTCGGATGCCAAATTCCGGCTTTTCATAGTCCTTGCCGAGCCGGTGCAGCAGGT
>VERU01000342.1 GCA_018882485.1 Rhodoferax sp.
CCGGTGCAGCAGGCCGTGCAGCTCGGCGCCGTGCAGTTGGGCACGCCGGCCGGCCTGATGGCCATCGATGGCGAAGTGACGCGGCAGGCGGCCACCCTGGCCTACCTGCAGGACTTCCGGCTGATGATGTGGATCACGCTGAGCGCGATCCCGCTGATCCTGCTGCTGCGACCGATCCGCCGGCCAGCCGCTGTGCGCTAGGGCCCGGGTCAGGCTGAATCAGCCGCCCTGCAGCAGGCCGGCCAGTGCCACACCCGTGTGGGTGCCCAGCCGCACCACACCCTCGGGCGGGGCGGCGGCCACCACCCGGCCACCGGCCTTGCCGCCTTCGGGCCCAAGGTCCAGCACCCAGTCCGCCTCGGCGATCACATCCAGGTCGTGCTCGATCACCACCACGCTATGACCGCCATCCACCAGGCGGTGCAGCACCTTGATGAGCTTGTCCACGTCGGCCATGTGCAGGCCCACGGTGGGCTCGTCCAGCACATACAGCGTGTGCGGCGCCTTGTTGCCGCGCCGGCCGATGTCGTCGCGCACCTTGGACAGCTCGGTCACCAGCTTGATGCGCTGCGCTTCGCCGCCGCTGAGCGTGGGCGAGGGCTGGCCGAGCGTGAGATAGCCCAGGCCCACATCCTTGAGCAGCTGCACCGGATGGCTGATGCTGGGCATGGCGGCAAAGAAGTCCACCGCCTCGTCCACCTCCATCTGCAGCACCTCGCCGATGTTCTTGCCGCGCCAGGTCACGGCCAGGGTTTCCGGGTTGAAGCGGGCGCCCTTGCAGGTCTCGCACAGCACCTTCACATCGGGCAGGAAGCTCATGGCCACCGTGCGTATGCCCTGGCCCTCGCAGCTGGGGCAGCGGCCTTCGCCGGTGTTGAAGCTGAAGCGGTTGGCGGCGTAGCCGCGCGCCCTGGCCTCCAGCGTGTCGGCAAACAGCTTGCGGATGATGTCCCAGAAGCCGATGTAGGTGGCCGGGCAGCTGCGCGGCGTCTTGCCGATGGGGGTCTGGTCCACCTCCAGCACCCGGTCGATGGCCTCGAAGCCGGTGACACCTTCGCAGCCGCTCCAGGCCAGCGTCTGCCCCGCCGCCAGCGCATCGCGCCCGGCCTTGGTGCTGCGCTGCTGCACCGCCATCTGCACGTTGGCCAGCAGCACATCGCGCGCCAGCGTCGATTTGCCGGAACCCGACACACCGGTAACGGCCACCAGGCGCTTGAGCGGGATCCGCGCCGTGACCCGCTGCAGGTTGTGCAGGCTGGCGCCCTGCACGGTGAGCCAGTCCGGGGCGTCCTTCCCGTCATCCTCGGGCGCGGCCCGGAGATCCATGGGTTCCCGATCCGGTCGGGAATGATCCACCGGCACCAGCCGCCTGGGGTGCAGCGGGTGCTGCATGGCCTGGCGCAGGTAACGTCCAGTTTGCGAGTCGGCCGCCGCCTCCAGGTCGGCCACGGAACCCTGGGCCACCAGCCGGCCGCCGCGCTTGCCGGCGCTGGGGCCGATGTCGATGATGTGCTCGGCATGGCGGATGGTGTCCACATCGTGCTCCACCACCACCAGCGTGTTGCCCTTGTCGCTCAGGCTCTGCAGGGCGTCGAGCAGGATGCGGTTGTCGCGCGCGTGCAGGCCGATGGTGGGCTCATCCAGCACGTAACAGACGCCCTGCAGGTTGCTGCCCAGCTGCGCCGCCAGCCGGATGCGCTGGGCCTCGCCGCCGCTGAGGGTGGGAGCCCCCCGATCCAGCGTCAGGTAGCCCAGACCCACCTGCTCCAGAAACTCCAGCCGGCTGCGGATTTCAGGAATCAGGTCGCGCGCGATATCGGCCTCGCGCGGGCTCAAGGTGTTGCCCTGCAGGGTCTGCACCCAGTGACGCACGTCGGTGACGCTCAGCGCTGCGATGTCGGCAATGCCGACGCCGGCAAAGCGCACGGCACGCGCGGTGGCATTCAGCCGGGTCCCGCTGCAGCCGGGACAGGCGGTGTCGGACAGGTCGTCCACCTCGGGCTCGGCAAAGGTCTGCTCGCGGCCGTTCTGGTCGTCGTCGCGCACCGAATCGTCCAGCACCCGGCGTTGCTCCTTGTTGAGCAGGACGCCGGTCCCCACGCAATCCGGGCACCAGCCGTGCTTGCTGTTGTACGAAAACAGGCGTGGGTCCAGCTCGGCGTAGCTGGTGCTGCAAACCGGGCAGGCGCGCCGGCTGGAGTACGCGTGCAGCCGGCCGATGTCGGCCGTGGGCTGGCCCGCCTGCATGGCGGCCTGCAGGCCGTCGAGTTCGCTGAGCACATGCACAACGCCCTTGCCATGGTTGAGGGCCGTGGCCAGCGCCTGGCGCAGCTGGGCCTCGTGCTCGGGCTGCACCGTGAGGCTGAACACCGGCAGCTCGATGGTGTGTTCCTTGAAACGGTCGATGCGCGGGAAGCCGGTGGTGGGCAGGAAGTGGCCATCGACCCGCAGATGGGTGTAGCCGCGCGGCCGGGCCCAGTCGGCGAGTTCGGTGTAGACACCCTTGCGGTTCATCACCAGCGGGGCCAGCAGGCCGATGTGCTGGCCGCGAAAGCCTTTGAGCAGCTGGGCGGCAATGCTGTCGGGGGTCTGCGGGGCCACCGGCGTGCCATCGTGCACGCAATGCTGCGTGCCGAGTTTGACGTAGAGCAGGCGCAGGAAATGCCAGACCTCGGTGGTGGTGCCGACCGTGGACTTGCGCCCGCCACGCGAGAGGCGCTGCTCGATCGCGACCGTGGGCGGGATGCCGTACACCGCGTCCACCTCGGGCCGGCCGGCCGGCTGCACGATGCTGCGCGCGTAGGCGTTGAGCGACTCCAGGTAGCGGCGCTGACCCTCGTTGAACAGGATGTCGAAGGCCAGGGTGGACTTGCCCGAACCCGAAACCCCGGTGATGACGCTGAACCTGCCGCGCGGAATGTCCACGCTGAGCGACTTGAGGTTGTGCTCGCGGGCATGCACGATCTGGATGCTGCCGGGGCCATCGCCACCGCCGGCCGCGGGCACCGGACGCGCCGAGGCCAGCAGCGCACCACCTTCGCGCACTGCGTGCACCTCACCCATGGCCTGGGCATAGTCGCGCAGCGCCTGCCCGGTGTGCGAGCCGGGATGGGCCATCAGGTCGGCCGGCGTGCCGCTGGCCACCAGCATGCCACCCGCATCACCCCCCTCGGGCCCCAGGTCGATCAGCCAGTCGCTGGCGCGGATCACGTCCAGGTTGTGCTCGATCACAAACAGCGAGTGGCCGGCGTCGAGCAGCTTGCGCAGCGCGCGCATGAGCTTGGCGATGTCGTCGAAGTGCAGGCCGGTGGTGGGCTCGTCGAACAGGAACAGACAGCCCCGCCGCGCCGCCGGCTGCCGGCTGGCGCTGCCGGTTCTGGCCGCCTCGGCCAGGAAGCCGGCCAGCTTGAGGCGCTGCGCCTCGCCGCCCGACAGCGTGGGCACTGGCTGGCCCAGCTTCACATACTCCAGCCCCACATCCACGATGGGCTGCAGGGCGCGGATGACCTCGGGGTCATGGGCAAACAGGGCAGCGGCTTCGCTCACCGTCAGGTCCAGCACATCGGCCACGTTGAGCCGGCGGACCTCCGGATCCGACCCCGATTTGCGCTCGATCACCACCTCCAGGATTTCGGGGCGGTACCGCTGGCCGTCGCAGTCCGGGCAGCGCAGGTAGACGTCGCTCAGGAACTGCATCTCGACATGCTCGAAGCCCG
>VERU01000343.1 GCA_018882485.1 Rhodoferax sp.
GCCCGGCACTGTGAGCGGTCGGGACGGCCCCTGTTCGTCGTGCGACTGAAGGGCTTCGCGGGCGATGCTCTCATGCCGTTCACCGGCGCCGAGGTGGGGGTCGCGCAGTTCGGCAAGTGCGTGGACGTTCTGAAGCGCGCCGGGTGCACGACGGTCTGCCTGGCCGGTGATGTCGCGCGGCCTGACTTCACCAGTGACTGGGCCAGCGTCAGAACGGCTGGACTGTTGGGGCCCCGGTCGCAGAAGTCGCCAACAAACACCAGGTTACGGCCCTGCGGATGGTTGCCCTGCCGGTCGTAGCCCAGGTGATGCAGCAGCGCGACCAGCGCGTCGTATTCGCCGTGGATGTCGCCCACGATGTCCAACGGACTGGCTGGGAGGGACTGGATCAGGCTCATGGTGTGGTCTTGGGGTCAGGCGAAATGGCTGGGCCCGAATAGGTCAGTGCAATTCCAGGGTCATTTTCTGCAGCGCCGCCAGCATACCGGCCACGCCCATCTGGTTCGATTCTTCGGTCACCGAACCGCGCAGGTGCAGGTCGAAACGGCCATCTGCCTGCAACACCACCATCGCCAGTCCTGCGACGCGTCCACTCTTGGCATCGCGCAGCACCCGCTCCAGCGTCTGGACGGTTTCACCGGACACCGGCCGGGGCAGCGGGCTGAACGGGACAACCCCCATGGGCAAGGGGGCTTGCTGGCCCGGAAGAGTCTCGTCTTTCATGGTTCCCTCCAAGATGCGATCAATTTAATCTGGTTTAATATAGCATCAAAATGATCGTTTCGGGTAAGATGACTTTTCAGCCGTAGTGCGCGGTGCCTCTGATCCTCAACTCATGCTTTCGCCATCGCTTCATGAACTGTCCGCCGCTCAGCGCCAGCGGCTGAGCTTTATCGAGTTCCGACTCTGGTTTTTCGGCAGTGTCACCCGTAAGGAGGTGCTGGGCCGCTTCGACCTGGCCACGGCGGCCGGCACACGCGATCTGAGCCTGTACCGCGAACTGGCCCCGCTGAACCTGGTCTACGAACACAAGTGCTACAAGTACCTGCCGAGCTTCAAGCCTCTTTTTGGCCATCCGGTGGAGCGGGTGTTGGCGGCACTGACCGCCGGCTTTGGGGATGGGGAATCGATCACCCCTGTGGAAGTGGTGCCGCATGCGGTGCCGGCACGGTTGAACCAGCCACCGCTGGAGACGCTGGCCACGGTGACCCGCGCCATCCACGGCAACCAGCCCTTGAGACTCACCTATCACTCGATGAGAGCGGGTGCTGTCCCACGCGAGATCGTTCCGCATGCTCTGGTGGATTCGGGGCTGCGCTGGCATGTGCGCGCTTTTGACCGCACCAAAGGTGAGTTTCGGGACCTGGTGCTCACGCGCATGGAAGCGGTGGAAGCGGTCGAGCCGACCGACCGGGCCGCCCCGATTCAGGCCGAGGAACAGCGCAGTGCCGATGCGCAGTGGCAAAAGGAAGTCACCCTCGATTTGGAACCCCACCCGGCTCACCCGCAGCCGTCATCCATCGAGCGCGACTTTGGCATGCAAGGCGGCTGCCTGCGCGTGACCGTGCGGGCGGCCGTAGCCGGCTATGTGCTGCGTCAGTGGCAGGTCGATTGCTCGCCGGATGCCTGCCTCACGGGGCGGGAGGTTCGGCTGCGGCTGGCAGACCTGGGGCAACTGGATGGCGTGGACAACGCGGTGCTGGCTCCGGGGTATGCCAAGCAAATTTAGGACCGAGGCGACCTGTACGCAGCGAAGTTGCCGTTTGCCTGTTTGTCGCGCCAGACGAGTAGCGCTTGATTTGGGCAAGTTGCCTACAGGTACTTTCAGGGATTCGGAAAAAAAGCCTGCTATCCATCGAATAGCAGGCTTTCCAGATCTGGCAAGACTTGAAGTGGTGGGTCCTGTAGGATTCGAACCTACGACCTACGGATTAAGAGTCCGCTGCTCTACCAACTGAGCTAAGAACCCACGGTGTGCCGGCCGCTCGGCTGACAACACCGTGCAGTGTAACAGACCCGGGCGGCGCGGCCGCTGGGGGCGGGGCTCACATCAGCAGGTGTTCGCCGGCGTTGTCGCCGCCCAGCGTCACGTAGTTGACCTTGCGGATGTCCATGAGCTTGCGGCCGCCCGCGTAGCTGATCGAGCTTTGCACATCCTGCTCCATTTCAATCAGTGTGTTGGCCAGCTGGCCCTTGACCGGTTCGAGGATGCGTTTGCCTTCCACGTGCCGGTACTCGCCCTTGTTGAAGTCGCTGGCCGAGCCGTAATACTCCTTGTAGAGCTTGCCGTCCACCTCCACCGTCTGGCCAGGGCTTTCCTCGTGGCCGGCCAGCAACGAGCCGATCATGACCATGGTGGCGCCGAAGCGGATCGACTTGGCGATGTCGCCGTGTTCCCGGATGCCGCCGTCCGCGATGATGGGCTTGGTGGCCACCCGCGCGCACCACTTGAGCGCGCTAAGCTGCCAGCCGCCGGTGCCAAAGCCGGTCTTCATGCGGGTGATGCAGACCTTGCCGGGCCCGATGCCGACCTTGGTCGCGTCCGCGCCCCAGTTCTCCAGGTCGATCACCGCCTCGGGCGTGGCCACGTTGCCGGCGATCACGAAGGCCGCCGGGATCTTGCGCTTGAGGTAACCGATCATCTCCTTGACGCTGTCGGCATGGCCATGCGCGATGTCGATGGTGACGTACTCCGGGGTCAGTCCGAGTTCGGCCAGCCGGTCCACGGTTTCGTAGTCGGGCTTCTTTACCCCCAGCGAGATGGACGCGTAGAGGTCTTGCGCCTTCATGGACTGCACGAAGGCCAGGTTGTCGAAATCGAAACGGTGCATCACGTAGAAATAGCCGTGGCGCGCCAGCCAGGCGCAGATGGCTTCGTTGACCACGGTCTTCATGTTGGCCGGCACCACGGGCAGCCGGAAGCGACGCGGACCGAAGTCCACGCTGGCATCGCACTCGGCGCGGCTCTCCACCCGGCACTTGCGCGGCAGCAGCAGGATGTTGTCGTAGTCGAAGATGTCCATGGCGCGCCTTTTCGTGCAGTCAAAAAAAACCGGGCCTCGATGATTCGGGCCCGGTGATTGATTCTAGCGTCAGCGTTGCGGGCGGGGGCTGTCGGGGTCGGGGGCGCAGACCGAGCGGGCGGCGGCCAGCACGCGGCCCCGGGCGTCCTGCACCCAGCCGGCCACCGACAAGCGGTCGGGCATCGCGCCCTCCGGGATCTGCATCGGGCGACGTTCGCGCAGCCCGGGGATTTCCGGTTGCTCTGCATTCGATAGCAAACTCTGCCCATTCCACGCCAGTTGCAGCGTGTTTCGGACCAGAAAACGCGCCACGGGGCTGCCTTCGGTTCCGGCGGGCAGGGCTTCCAGCAGCACCAGCCACAGCGACACCGGGTCGCTGGTCCGGCCTGGCACTGGCGCGGGGGGCCGGTATTCGATGGCGGTGCCCAGGTAGCCGCCCAGCGGCACCCCGTGCGCCACCCGAAGGGCCGGTGCATCCGCCGCTGCCGCGGTCACCGGCAGGACGTGCCGGGCCGTGCGGCCCGGACGGGTTCGATGCAGGGCCTGCAGGCGGGTCAGCGCGTCGCGGGTGGCGGCACCGGCCAGCGGCGCGTCGTCGCCCTGGCGCCCGGGCACGATCCAGTCCAGCACCAGGTCGGTGGCTTGCGGCCCGGGTCCGCCCGGCTGCTGCCAGCAGTCGGGGCAGTCGGCGC
>VERU01000344.1 GCA_018882485.1 Rhodoferax sp.
GGTCTGTTCAGCCGGGTGACGCTGTCGAGTCCCGGGGCCGCCGTGGCCGGTTTCTTTGTCTGGGAACTGGTCAAGATCGGTGCCACGCTGGGCATGCTGTTTGCGGCGCCGCAACTGGTGCCGGATCTGGTCTGGCCGGCTCTGCTGGTGGGGCTGATCGTGACGATGAAGGTGTACTGGGTCGCGCTGCTGGTGCGGCCGAAAAAACTGAAACCCGCTCCCTGATGGGGCGACGAGATTGACGGAACACAGATGGCTGCTGAACACGGACCGACCGCGGGTGAATACATCGTTCACCACCTGACGCATCTGCAGAACAAGCCGATGAAGGGGGTGATCGATTTCTCGGTCTACAACCTCGATTCGATCTTCTGGTCGGTGCTGCTGGGTGTGCTGGGTACCTGGCTTCTCTGGAAGGCGGCGCGCAAGGCGACGTCCGGCGTGCCCGGGCGCTTCCAGGCCGCCGTGGAAATCCTCGTCGAGATGGTGGACACCCAGGCCAAGGGCATCATCCACAACGCCGAAAGCCGCAAGCTGGTGGCTCCGCTGGCGCTCACGGTGTTCGTCTGGATTTTCCTCATGAACTCCATGGACTTCCTGCCGGTGGATCTGCTGCCGCGCATCTGGGAGATGGTTTACGCCTCCGCCGGCCACGATCCACACCACGCCTACATGCGGGTGGTGCCCACCGCCGACCTGTCGTCGACGCTCGGGCTGTCGGTGTCGGTGCTGCTGGTCTGCCTGGCCTACAACATCAAGATCAAGGGCATGGGCGGCTGGGTGCACGAGCTGTTCACGGCGCCTTTCGGTGCCCATCCCCTGCTCTGGCCGGTCAACTTCCTCATGCAGATGATCGAATTTGCGGCCAAGACCGTCTCGCATGGCATGCGCTTGTTTGGCAACATGTACGCGGGTGAACTGGTGTTCATGCTGATCGCCCTGATGGGCGGCGGCGCCGCCCTGTCGCTGTCGGGCGTGCTGCTACCCCTCGGGCAGGTCATCGTCGGGTCAATATGGGCCATCTTTCACATCCTGATCGTCGCGCTCCAGGCCTTCATCTTCATGATGCTGACCCTGGTGTACGTCGGCCAGGCCCACGACGCCCACTGACGCGCCCATCGCTTTTCCGCCTTCCTTTCCGTTTTCCCTTTCCTTCAACCTCAACCTTCCATCCTCAGGAGTCAAACATGGAACACATCCTCGGCCTCGTCGCACTCGCAGCCGGCATCATCATCGGTCTGGGCGCCGTGGGCGCCTGTATCGGCATCGGCATCATGGGCAGCAAGTACCTGGAGTCGGCCGCCCGTCAGCCCGAGCTGATGAACGAACTGCAGACCAAGATGTTCCTGCTGGCCGGTCTGATCGACGCCGCCTTCCTGATCGGTGTCGGTATCGCGATGATGTTCGCCTTCGCCAACCCCTTCGTCCTGAAGTAATCGGCGGATTTCCGCCCCTAAGACTGAAAGGGTGTTGCTGTGAGCATCAACGCAACCCTGTTCGTCCAGGCCATCGTTTTCGCGATCCTGGTGTGGTTCACGATGAAGTTCGTGTGGCCGCCCATCGCCGGTGCGCTGGATGAGCGAGCCAAGAAGATCGCCGACGGTCTGGCTGCCGCCGATCGGGCCAAGGCCGAGCTCTCGTCCGCCAACAAGCGGGTCGAGGAAGAGTTGGCCAAGTCCCGCAACGAGACCGCCAGCCGTCTGGCCGATGCCGAGCGTCGGGCCCAGGCCCTGATCGAAGAGGCCAAGGGCCGCGCCAGCGACGAAGCCGCGAAGATCGTGGCCGCTGCCCGCGCCGAGGCCGAGCAGCAGACCGTGAAGGCCCGTGAGGCCCTGCGCGAGCAGGTCGCCGTGCTGGCCGTCAAGGGCGCCGAGCAGATCCTGCGCAAGGAAGTCGACGCCGCGGTGCACGCCGATCTGCTGAACCGCCTCAAGACCGAGCTGTAACCATGGCTGAACTCGCAACCATCGCCCGCCCCTACGCCGAAGCGTTGTACAAGGCCTCGGCCGGGGACCTGCCGGGCGCTGCGACTTGGCTCGACGCGATTGCCGCAGTGGCCGCAGACGCCGGCCTGCAGCAGTTCGCCGACAACCCAAAGGTGTCGGCCTCGCAGGTGTTCGAGTTGGTCAGCGGTCTGGTTCCCGGCGGCCTGCCGGTGATGGGCCAGAATTTCCTGCGCACCGTGATCGACAACGGCCGCCTGGCCTTCGTCCCCGAAATCGCCGTGCAGTTCCGCTCGCTCAAGAACGCCGACAGCGGCTCTTCCGATGCGGTGGTGTTCAGCGCCTTCCCGGTGGAGGGTGCGGCCTTGGCCGACCTGTCCACCGCGCTGGAGCGACGCTTTGGCCGCAAGCTCAACCTGTCCGTGGAGCTCGATGCCGGCCTGATCGGCGGCGTTCGCGTGGTGGTGGGCGACGAGGTGCTGGACACCTCGGTCAAGGCCCGTCTGGAACAAATGAAAGTGGCCTTGACGGCCTGAGGAATCTCCAAAATGCAACTCAATCCCGCTGAAATTTCCGAGCTGATCAAGAGCCGCATCCAGGGGCTGTCGGCCAGTGCAGACATCCGCAACCAGGGCACCGTGGTGTCGGTGACCGACGGCATCGTGCGCATCCACGGCCTGTCGGACGTGATGCAGGGTGAAATGCTGGAGTTCCCGCCCACGGTGTCGGGACAGGCCACGTACGGTCTGGCGCTGAACCTCGAGCGCGACTCCGTCGGCGCGGTGATTCTGGGTGAATACGAGCACATCTCCGAAGGCGACACCGTCAAGTGCACGGGCCGCATTCTCGAAGTGCCAGTCGGCCCCGAACTGATCGGTCGTGTGGTCAACGCGCTGGGTCAGCCGATCGACGGCAAGGGTCCCATCAACGCCAAGATGACGGACGTGATCGAAAAGGTCGCCCCGGGCGTGATCGCCCGCAAGTCGGTGGACCAGCCGGTGCAGACCGGTCTGAAGTCCATCGACTCCATGGTGCCGGTCGGACGCGGTCAGCGCGAACTCATCATCGGCGACCGCCAGACCGGCAAGACCGCGGTGGCGATCGACGCGATCATCAACCAGAAGGGTCAGAACATGACCTGCGTCTACGTGGCCATCGGACAGAAGGCCTCGTCGATCAAGAACGTGGTGCGCGCACTGGAGCAGTCGGGCGCGATGGAGTACACCATCGTGGTGGCCGCGTCGGCTTCGGAATCGGCGGCGATGCAGTATGTGTCGGCCTATTCGGGCTGCACCATGGGCGAGTATTTCCGCGACCGCGGTCAGGATGCGCTGATCGTTTACGACGACCTGTCCAAGCAGGCGGTGGCTTACCGCCAGGTGTCGCTGCTGTTGCGTCGCCCGCCGGGCCGCGAAGCCTACCCCGGTGACGTGTTCTACCTGCACAGCCGTCTGCTCGAGCGGGCTGCCCGCGTCAATGCCGACTACGTCGAAGCCTTCACCAAGGGTGAAGTCAAGGGCCAGACCGGCTCGCTGACCGCGCTGCCCATCATCGAGACACAGGCGGGTGACGTGTCGGCCTTCGTGCCGACGAACGTGATCTCCATCACCGACGGCCAGATCTTCCTGGAGACCAGCCTGTTCAATGCCGGCATCCGTCCCGCCATCAATGCCGGTATCTCGGTGTCCCGCGTCGGCGGCGCCGCCCAGACCAAGCTGATCAAGAGCCTCTCGGGCGGCATCCGGACCGACTTGGCCCAGTACCGCGA
>VERU01000009.1 GCA_018882485.1 Rhodoferax sp.
GTGCTCTGGTAGGCGATGCTCTCCAGCGCGGCACGCGCAATGTGGGCCACGGTGCTGCCCCGGCTCAGTCCGGTGATGCTGCCCCGGGCGTCGGGCCTCCAGTAGGGCGCACCCAGGCCGGTGAAGGCCGGCACCAGCATGACCCCGCCGGCATCGGGCACTGTTTCGGCCAGCGACTGCACCTGGTGGCTGCCGGCGATCGCGCCCAGCCCGTCGCGCAGCCACTGCACCACGGCGCCGCCGACGAACACGCTGCCCTCCAGCGCGTAGGCCGGCTGCGGTCCGGTCTGGGCCGCGCTGGTGCTGATCAGTCCGTGCGCCGAGGCCTGGAAACGTGTCCCGGTGTGCATCAGCATGAAGCAGCCGGTGCCGTACGTGCTCTTCACCAGACCGGCCTCGAAGCAGGCCTGCCCAAACAAGGCGCTCTGCTGATCCCCGGCCACGCCGCCGATGGCGATCGGTGCACCCAGCAGCCCGGGGTCGGTTTCGCCG
The DNA here is from genome assembly GCA_018882485.1 of Rhodoferax sp. GTDB lineage: Bacteria > Pseudomonadota > Gammaproteobacteria > Burkholderiales > Burkholderiaceae_C > Rhodoferax. The sequence goes on from VERU01000009.1 coordinate 493, forward strand.
TACAGCGCGCTGGAGGGAAGGACCTGCGGCAGCATGGCAGCGGGGACCCGCAGCAGCGCCAGCAGATCCGGGTCCCAGGCATTGCGGTGCACGTCGAACAACAGGGTGCGCGAGGCGTTGCTGACATCGGTGGCGTGCACCCGTCCGCCGGTGAGCTGCCACAGCAGCCAGCTGTCGATGGTGCCAAAGGCCAGTTCGCCCGCTTCGGCCCGTGCCCGGGCGTCCGGGATCTGGTCCAGCAGCCAGGCGATCTTGGTCCCGGAGAAATAGGCGTCCAGCACCAGCCCGGTGCGTTGCCGCACCAGCTCATCGGCGCCCTGCGCGCGCAGCGCGGCACAGGCCGGCTCGGTGCGCCGGTCCTGCCAGACGATGGCCCGGTGCAGCGGCTGGCCGCTGCGGCGATCCCACACCACCGTGGTTTCCCGCTGGTTGGTGATGCCGATGGCCTTGACGGCCCGGGCGTCGATGCCGGCGCGTGCCAGCGCCTCGCGTGCGGTGCCCAGCTGGGTGCGCCAGATGTCCAGCGCGTCGTGCTCCACCCAGCCGGGCTGGGGGTAGTGCTGCGGCAACTCCTGCTGGGCCATGCCGCACATGCGCCCTTGGGGGTCGAACACGATGCTGCGGGAACTGGAGGTGCCCTGGTCCAGGGCGAGCAGGTAGGTCATGGATGGATTCCTGGGCGATGCCGACGGGCTGTGACCGCCCTTTCGGGCAATGATAGCCCCGTGGCCCGCCCGGGGTCCGGATAATGGGGGGCTTTGACCAGCCGCCCGGTGCCCAGCCCATTGCCCATGTCTCCTACCACGGATCCGCTACCCACCCGCCGCCAGGACCTGCTGGACCGCCTGGCCCGGCCACAACGCTACGACCTGGCCGTGGTCGGCGGGGGGGCCACGGGCCTGGGTGTGGCGCTGGACGCCGCCGCCCGCGGGCTCTCGGTGGTGTTGCTGGAGTCCCATGATTTTGCCCAGGGCACCTCGTCCCGGGCCACCAAGCTGGTGCACGGCGGGGTGCGTTATCTGGCTCAGGGCAAGATTTCGCTGGTGCGCGAAGCCCTGCGCGAGCGGGCCGCCCTGCTGGCCAATGCGCCGCACCTCGCCCAGCCGCTGCCGTTTGTGCTGCCCTGCTACCGCGCCTGGGAGTTGCCGTTCTACGGCATCGGGCTGCGTGTGTACGACCTGCTGGCCGGACGCCGCAACCTGGGCGCCAGCGCCTGGCTGGGGCCCCGGGCCGCCCGCGCCGCGCTGCCGCAGGTGCGTGCGCAGGGACTGGTGGGTGCCATTCGTTACTGGGATGGCCAGTTCGACGACGCCCGGCTGGCCCTGGCCCTGGCCCGCACCGCAGCCCGGCAGGGCGCTTTGCTGATCAACCACATGCGGGTGTTGGACCTGCGTCACGGCAACGGTCGGGTCGATGGGCTGCTGTGCGAGGACGCCATCAGCGGCCAGCGTCTGGAGGTGCGTGCCGGTTGCGTCGTCAATGCCACCGGGGTCTGGGTCGATGCGCTGTGGCGGCGCGATCGGCCGGCGGATCCGGCGGGCGAGCCGGATCCTGCTGCCCTGGTCTCGCCCAGCCAGGGGGTGCACCTGGTGGTGGACCGCTCCTTTCTGGGGGGGGATTCCGCCTTGATGGTGCCGCGCACGCAGGATGGGCGGGTGCTGTTTGCGGTGCCGTGGCTGGGACACCTGGTGCTGGGCACCACGGACACGCCCAGCCAGGAACTGGCCCGTGAGCCTTGCCCGCTGGCGGCCGAGATCGATTTCATCCTGGGTGAGGCCGCCCGCTACCTGCAGCGTGCGCCGACCCGGGCCGATGTGCGCAGCGTCTGGGTGGGGCTGCGCCCTCTGGTGCGGCCCGCCTCCGGCGCCGGTCAGCGCACCCAGGCCTTGAGCCGGGAGCACACCGTGCTGGTGGGTTCGGGTGGACTGGTGACCGTGACCGGCGGCAAATGGACCACCTACCGCGCCATGGCCGAGGATGTGCTGCGCACCTGCATGCGGGAGGGTTTGTTGCCCGAACGCCCAGCGGGCGTGACGCAGCGGCTCCGGTTGTTGGGTTCCTGCAACAGCATGGGTTCTGCCCGCTCCATGGCCGCGCCTCCCGGATGGGAGGCTTACGGCGACGAGGTCGAGGCCGTTCGGTGCCTTCCGGGTGCCGACACCGAACTGGCTCCGGGCCTGACCGAGGCCATGGTCCGGTTCGCCGCACGCCACGAGTACGCGCTGCGGGTGGACGATGTGCTGGCCCGTCGCAGCCGGTGGCTCTTCCTCGATGCAGCCCGGGCCGTCCGGGCTGCGCCCCGGGTCGCCGAGATCCTCCGGCAGGAGACCGGGATCGACCCCGGTCTGGCGGATTTTCAGGCGCTGGCGCAGCGTTACCTCGACCTGCCGGCAGCCTGAAGCTTGACCGTCCCTGGCCGATCGTGCATAATCGCGGGCTTCGCTTCGTCAACCTTGGGCTTTGAGGCTTGGGGTTGAGCGGCGATGTATCTGCCCAGCTGATCTGCTGCATAGGGTTGCAGCAGGGATGACGGGCCCAAGACTGACCGGGTGCCTGGAGCTGGCCTTTGAGCTTGCTGCAGCAGTCGGTGCAAGTTGGGAACAACGAAATGATCCAAACAGAATCTCGACTGGAAGTCGCCGACAACACCGGCGCCAAGTCCGTGCTGTGCATCAAGGTGCTGGGCGGCTCCAAGCGCCGTTATGCCAGCGTCGGCGATGTCATCAAGGTGAGCATCAAGGAAGCCGCTCCGCGGGGTCGCGTCAAGAAGGGCGAGGTCTACAGCGCGGTGGTGGTGCGCACCGCCAAGGGCATCCGCCGTGGCGATGGCTCGCTGGTCAAGTTCGACGGCAACGCCGCCGTTCTGCTCAATGCCAAGCTGGAGCCCATCGGCACCCGCATCTTCGGCCCGGTGACGCGCGAACTGCGCACCGAGAAGTTCATGAAGATCGTTTCCCTGGCTCCCGAAGTTTTGTAAGGAACCGCCATGAACAAGATTCGCAAAGGCGACGAAGTCATCGTGCTGGCCGGGCGTGACAAGGGCAAACGCGGCAAGGTGTCGCTGCGCTCGGGCGACTCCCACGTGGTGATCGAGGGCATCAATCTGGTGAAGAAGCACACCAAGCCCAACCCGCTCAAGGGCACGACCGGTGGGATCGTCGAAAAGGCCATGCCCATTCACCAGTCCAATGTGGCGATCTTCAACGCGGCGACCGGCAAGGCCGACCGCGTGGGCATCAAGGTGCTGGCGGACGGCAAGCGCGTGCGTGTCTTCAAGTCCAGCGGCGAAGAAATCAAGGTGGCATGATCATGGCGCGTCTGCAGCAACATTACCGCGAAAAAGTCGCTCCCGAACTCACCAGCAAGTTCGGCTACACCTCGCCCATGCAGGTGCCCCGGCTGGTCAAGATCACCCTCAACATGGGGGTCAGCGAAGCCGTTGCCGACAAGAAGGTCATGGACCATGCGGTCGCCGACCTGACCAAGATTGCCGGCCAGAAGCCGGTGGTGACCAAGTCCAAGAAAGCCATTGCCGGATTCAAGATCCGCGAAAACCAGGCGATTGGCTGCATGGTGACCCTGCGTGGCGTGCAGATGTACGAGTTCCTCGACCGTTTCGTGACCGTGGCCCTGCCCCGGGTGCGTGACTTCCGCGGTATTTCCGGCCGCGCGTTCGATGGCCGGGGCAACTACAACATCGGCGTCAAGGAACAGATCATCTTCCCGGAAATCGAGTACGACAAGGTCGATGCCCTGCGTGGACTGAACATCAGCATCACCACGACGGCCAAGACGGACGAGGAGTGCAAGGCGCTGCTCGCCGGTTTCCGTTTCCCCTTCAAGAACTGAGGTGACCCGTGGCTAAAGTAGCTTTGATCGAACGCGAACTCAAGCGCGACAAACTGGTTGCCAAGTACGCCAAGAAGCATGCGGAACTGAAGGCGATCGCCGGCAGCGCCAAGCACAGCGAAGACGAGCGCGCTGCCGCCCGTCTGGCACTGCAGAAGCTGCCCCGCAATGCGAATCCCACGCGCCAGCGCAACCGCTGTTCCATCACCGGCCGCCCCCGCGGCACCTTCCAGCATTTCGGTCTGGCCCGGGCCAAGATCCGTGAAATGGCGTTTGCCGGCGAAATCCCTGGCATCGTCAAGGCCAGCTGGTAAGTGGCAGGAGACCCGACATGAGTATGAGTGATCCCATCGCCGACCTGCTCACGCGCAGCCGCAATGCGCAGATGGTTGCGAAAACGACGGTCCGTGTGCCGTCTTCCAAGGTCAAGCTGGCCATCGTGCAGGTTCTCAAGGACGAGGGCTACATCGATGGCTACAAGGTCCATGCCAGCCAGGGCAACCCGGAGCTGGAAATCGCCCTCAAGTACCACGCAGGACGTCCGGTCATCGAGCGCATCGAGCGCGTGAGCCGGCCCGGATTGCGGGTTTACCGTGGCCGCGACGCCATTCCCCAGGTGCAGAACGGTCTGGGCGTGGCCATCGTGACCACCCCCAAGGGCGTCATGACCGATCGCAAGGCCCGTGCGACCGGAGTGGGCGGCGAAGTGTTGTGCTACGTGGCCTGACCCCGCGTGACATCCAGGAGTAACAGCAAATGTCTCGTGTAGGAAAATTGCCGGTGGCCGTGCCTGCCGGTGTCGATGTGTCGATCCAGGGCGACCAGATCCGTGTGCAGGGAACCGGTGGTTCCCTGGAGCTGGCGCTGAACACGCTGGTCAAGGTCTCGAGCGAGGCGGGCCGTCTGGGCTTTGCCCCTGCCAACGACAGCCGGGAAGCCGATGCCATGAGCGGCACCATGCGCCAGCTGGTGGCCAACATGGTCCAGGGTGTGACCAAGGGCTTCGAGAAGAAGCTGAGCCTGATCGGCGTGGGTTACAAGGCCCAGGCTCAGGGCAACCGCCTGAATCTCGCCGTGGGCTACTCCCACCCGGTCAACAAGGACATGCCGGCCGGCATCTCGGTGGCAACACCGACCCCGACCGAAATCGTGATCAAGGGGGCCGACCGTCAGCGCGTCGGCCAGGTGGCTGCTGAAATCCGTGCGATCCGACCCCCGGAGCCTTACAAGGGCAAGGGCATCCGGTATGCGGACGAGAAGATCGCCATCAAAGAAACCAAGAAGAAGTAAGGAGTCGCAAGATGTTGAGCAAGAAACAGCAGCGTCTTCGTCGTGCGCGTCAGACCCGCATCCGTATTGCCACCCAGGGTGCGATCCGGCTGACGGTCAATCGCACGAACCTTCACATCTACGCCAGCGTCATTTCGGGCGACGGCGGCAAGGTGCTGGCCACGGCTTCGACCGCGGAAGCCGAGGTTCGCTCGGCACTGGGAGCCAGTGGCAAGGGCGGCAACGTGGCGGCTGCGCAGCTGGTCGGACGGCGCGTGGCCGAAAAGGCGCGGGCAGCCGGAGTCGAAAAGGTTGCGTTTGACCGGGCCGGTTTTGCCTACCACGGTCGCGTGAAGGCGTTGGCAGATGCAGCCCGTGAAGCGGGCTTGCAGTTCTAAGCAGAACGGGATTCAAGATGGCAAAAGTTCAAGCGAAGATGCAGGGCAAGGCTGAAGGGCCGGAAGACGGCCTGCGCGAGAAGATGATTTCGATCAACCGGGTCACCAAGGTGGTCAAGGGTGGCCGGATTCTCGGATTCGCGGCTCTGACCGTGGTGGGTGACGGCGACGGTCGCATCGGCATGGGCAAGGGCAAGTCCAAGGAAGTCCCGGCTGCGGTGCAGAAGGCGATGGAAGAGGCGCGTCGCAACCTGGCCAAGATCCCCCTGAAGAATGGCACCATCCACCACACCGTGACCGGTCGCCATGGCGCGGCTTCGGTGATGATGGCTCCAGCGCCCAAGGGCACCGGCATCATTGCGGGTGGTCCGATGCGCGCCGTCTTCGAGGTGCTTGGCGTGACCGACATCGTGGCCAAGAGCCATGGGTCAACCAATCCCTACAACATGGTCCGTGCCACGCTCGACGCGCTGTCCAACGTGACCACGGCATCGGCGGTCGCGGCCAAGCGCGGCAAGTCGGTCGAAGAAATCTTCGCCTGAGCGGGAGCAACAACATGAGCGATCGTCAAACCGTCAAGGTGCAGCTGGTGAAGAGCCCCATCGGCTGCAAGGAATCCCACCGCGCCACCGTCCGCGGCCTGGGGCTGCGCAAGCTGCGCAGCACCCGCGAGCTGGTGGACACCCCGGAAGTCCGCGGGATGATCAACAAGATCAGCTACCTGGTCAAGGTGCTCTGAAAGGTCGATGATGGAACTCAATGACATCAAGCCGGCGCAGGGCGCCAAGCACGCCCGCCGTCGGGTGGGCCGCGGTATCGGTTCGGGTCTGGGTAAAACTGCGGGTCGCGGTCACAAGGGCCAGAAGTCGCGCGCGGGTGGTTACCACAAGGTGGGTTTCGAGGGCGGGCAGATGCCCATGCACCGTCGGCTGCCCAAGCGCGGGTTCAAGTCGCAGTCGCTGCAGTACAACGCCGAGATCACCCTGAAGGCGCTGGACCAGCTGGGTCTGGAAGAGGTCAATCTGCTGACCTTGAAGCAGGCCGGTCTGGTTGGCGAACTGGTCCGGGTGGTGAAGGTCATCAAGACGGGTGAGATCGCGCGTGCGGTGCGCCTGTCGGGTATCGGCGCGACCGCCGGGGCCAAGGCCGCCATCGAAGCCGCTGGCGGCAGTCTGGCCTGAAGGCAGTCGGAGGATCCGGAACCGTGGTGACCCAGGCAACGCTGCCCGCCAAGACCGCCAAATTCGGTGATCTGCGTCGCCGGCTGGTGTTTTTGTTGCTGGCGCTGGTCGTGTACCGGGTGGGCGCCCACATTCCGGTGCCTGGCATCGATCCGGCCCAGTTGCAGCAGTTCTTCAACAGCCAGTCGGGTGGCATCCTGGGCATGTTCAACATGTTCTCCGGGGGGGCCTTGTCCCGCTTCACGGTGTTCGCGCTGGGCATCATGCCCTACATCTCCGCGTCCATCGTGATGCAGCTCATGACCTATGTGCTGCCGGCCTTCGAGCAGTTGAAAAAGGAAGGCGAGGCCGGGCGGCGCAAGATCACCCAGTACACCCGTTACGGCACACTGGGCCTGGCCTTGTTCCAGTCGATGGGCATTGCGCTGGCGCTGGAGAGTTCCCCCGGGCTGGTGGTGGCTCCAGGCTTCGGGTTCCGCCTCACGGCCATCGTGACGCTGTCGGCGGGAACGATGTTCCTCATGTGGCTCGGCGAGCAGATCACCGAGCGCGGCCTGGGCAACGGAATCTCCATCCTCATCTTCGGGGGCATTGCAGCCGGGCTGCCCAACGCCATCGGAGGTCTGCTGGAGCTGGTTCGGACCGGGGCCATGAGCATCATCGTCGCGCTGTTCATCGTGGTGGTGGTGGCGGCGGTCACCTATTTCGTCGTGTTCGTGGAGCGCGGGCAGCGCAAGATTTTGGTCAACTATGCGCGTCGGCAGGTTGGGAACAAGGTGTATGGCGGGCAATCGTCTCATCTGCCGCTCAAGCTGAACATGGCGGGCGTTATTCCTCCCATCTTCGCGTCGTCCATCATCCTGCTTCCAGCCACGGTGGTGGGCTGGTTCAGCACCGGTGAATCCATGCGCTGGCTCAAGGACATCGCCAGCTCCCTGACGCCAGGACAGCCCATCTATGTGATGTTCTACGCGGGTGCCATCGTCTTCTTCTGTTTTTTCTACACGGCGCTGGTGTTCAACAGCCGCGAAACCGCAGACAACCTCAAGAAGAGCGGCGCCTTTATTCCAGGCATCCGCCCGGGTGACCAGACGGCCCGCTACATCGACCGGATCCTGTTGCGGCTGACGCTGGCGGGTGCCATTTACATCACGCTGGTGTGCCTGCTGCCCGAATTTCTGATTCTGAAGTACAACGTGCCGTTTTATTTCGGCGGCACCTCGCTGCTGATCATCGTGGTCGTCACCATGGATTTCATGGCCCAGGTCCAGAATTACATGATGTCCCAACAGTACGAGTCCCTGCTGAAAAAGGCGAATTTCAAGGCTTCCTGACACGGCGGCGAGCGATGGCGAAAGATGACGTGATCCAGATGCAGGGTGAGGTGGTGGAAAACCTCCCCAACGCCACGTTTCGAGTCAAGCTGGAAAACGGGCATGTTGTGCTGGGACACATTTCGGGAAAGATGCGGATGCATTACATCCGCATCCTTCCGGGTGACAAGGTGACGGTGGAGATGACGCCCTACGACCTCAGTCGTGCGCGCATCGTCTTCCGGGCGAAGTGATGGTGGTCGGCCTGGCCCGCGTAGGCGGCCGGGCACGATGGAACGAGTTTTAGGAGAAAGCAATGAAGGTTTCGGCTTCCGTTAAGAAAATTTGCCGTAACTGCAAGGTGATTCGGCGCAAAGGCGTGGTGCGGGTGATCTGCTCGGATCCCCGGCACAAGCAGCGTCAGGGTTGATTGCATCAGTTATCGAGGACGAACATGGCACGTATTGCAGGTATCAACATTCCGCCGCACAAGCATTCCGAGATCGGCCTGACCGCCATCTTCGGGATCGGCCGCCCACGCGCACGCAAGATCTGCGAGGCCTGCGGCATTCCGTATTCCAAGAAGGTCAAGGACCTGACGGACGGCGATCTCGAGCGCATCCGGGATCAGATCGCCCTGATCACCATCGAGGGCGACCTGCGCCGCGAGACCACCATGAACATCAAGCGCTTGATGGACATCGGGTGCTACCGCGGTTTCCGCCATCGCCGGGGCCTGCCCATGCGAGGTCAGCGCACCCGTACCAATGCCCGCACCCGCAAGGGTCCGCGCAAGGCCGCCGCGTCTCTGAAGAAATAACCGGGATTGAAACAGCATGGCAAAAGCCCCCGCCAATAACGCCGCCCAGCGCGTGCGCAAGAAGGTCCGCAAGAACGTTGCCGACGGCATCGCTCATGTGCATGCCTCGTTCAACAACACCATCATCACCATCACCGATCGCCAGGGCAACGCCTTGTCCTGGGCGTCATCCGGTGGTCAGGGTTTCAAGGGCTCCCGCAAGTCCACACCCTTCGCCGCGCAGGTCGCCTCCGAAGTGGCCGGCCGTGCAGCGGTCGATCAGGGCATCAAGAACCTGGATGTCGAGATCAAGGGTCCCGGACCCGGTCGTGAGTCCTCGGTGCGTGCACTGGCCGCGCTCGGTATCCGCATCAACATGATCTCCGACGTCACACCGGTTCCGCACAACGGCTGCCGCCCGCAGAAGCGTCGGCGCATCTGATTCCCCCAACCCAAGCCCACCGCCGACATCCATGCGTGTCGGCTCCCGCATTGACCTGCGGCAGATGATCAAAAGGAAGTTCAAGTGGCACGCTATCTCGGCCCCAAGGCCAAACTGTCCCGCCGTGAAGGCACCGATCTGTTCCTCAAGAGCGCCCGTCGCGCCATCGGGGACAAGGCCAAGTTCGACTCCAAGCCCGGCCAGCATGGTCGCACGTCGGGGGCTCGCACCTCTGACTTCGGCCTGCAACTGCGTGAAAAGCAGAAGGTCAAGCGCATGTACGGCGTGCTGGAAAAGCAGTTCCGCCGTTACTTCGAGGAGGCCGACCGTCTCAAGGGCAACACCGGCTCCAACCTGCTGATGCTGCTGGAGTCCCGGCTGGACAACGTGGTCTACCGCATGGGCTTCGGGTCCACGCGCGCCGAGGCCCGCCAGCTGGTGTCTCACAAGGCCCTGTTGGTCAACGGCAAGCCGGTCAACATCCCGTCCTTCCGCGTCAAGGCGGGCGATGTGGTCGCGGTCGCCGAGAAGTCCAGGAAGCAGAACCGTGTGGTCGAGGCACTGCAGCTTGCGCAGCAGGTCGGCATGCCGGCCTGGGTGGAGGTGAATGGCGACAAGGCAGAAGGCGTGTTCAAGGCGCTGCCGGACCGGGACCAATTTGGTGCGGACATCAACGAGTCGCTGATCGTCGAGTTGTACTCGCGTTGATCGGCGCGCAGGGCCTGAACCTGAAATCGTTCCCGAAGCCCGCACCGCGCCGCTTCGGGTGCTTCACCAGCCTTACCGGTGTAACGAGCCGGGGGTATTGAGAGGAAGTCGGAATGCAAAATCTATTGAAGCCCAAAGCCATCAACGTCGAGCAGGTTGCCCAGAACCGCGCCAAAGTCGCCCTGGAGCCGTTCGAGCGTGGCTATGGCCACACCCTGGGCAATGCCCTGCGTCGCGTGCTGCTGTCGTCCATGCCGGGCTACGCCGCCACCGAGGTGACGATCGCCGGCGTGCTGCACGAGTATTCCTCGATCGATGGCGTGCAGGAGGATGTGGTCAATATCCTGCTCAACCTGAAGGGCGTGGTGTTCAAGCTGCACAACCGCGACGAAGTCACGTTGAGCCTGCGCAAGGAAGGCGAGGGCCCGGTGCTCGCCAGCGACATCCAGACACCGCACGATGTGGAAATCATCAATCCGGACCAGGTCATTGCCAACCTCTCGCAAGGCGGCAAGCTGGACATGCAGATCAAGGTGGAAAAGGGCCGCGGCTATGTGCCGGGCACCATCCGCCGTTTCGGTGATGACTCGACCAAGTCGATCGGTCGCATCGTGCTGGATGCTTCTTTCTCCCCGGTGAAGCGGGTCAGCTACACGGTCGAAAGCGCCCGGGTCGAACAGCGTACCGATCTGGACAAGCTGGTGGTGGACATCGAGACCAACGGCGCGATTTCTGCCGAGGACGCGGTGCGTTCGTCGGCCAAGATCCTGGTCGAACAGCTCGCGGTTTTCGCGCAGCTCGAAGGCAGCGAGCTGGCGGCCTTCGACATGCCGTCGCCGCGCGGCAGTTCGCAGTTCGACCCCATCCTGCTGCGTCCGGTCGACGAACTCGAACTGACCGTTCGTTCGGCCAACTGCCTCAAGGCGGAGAACATCTACTACATCGGCGATCTCATCCAGCGGACCGAGAACGAGTTGCTCAAGACCCCCAACCTGGGTCGCAAGTCGCTCAACGAAATCAAGGAAGTTCTGGCTTCCCGCGGGCTGACCTTGGGCATGAAGCTCGAGAGCTGGCCGCCTGCAGCGCTGGAAAAGCGCTGAACCCCCCGGGCCGATGGGCCCAGTGCAGGGGCAGTACCTGATACGGCTGCCCTGATTTACAACGAAAGGAAAGCACCATGCGTCACGGAAACGGACTGCGTAAACTCAACCGCACCAGCGAGCACCGCCAGGCGATGCTGCGGAACATGATGAATTCGCTGATCGAGCACGAAGTCATCAAGACCACCCTCCCCAAGGCCAAGGAACTGCGTCGTGTGGTTGAACCCATGATCACGCTGGCCAAGGAGGCCACCTTGTCCAATCGCCGCCTCGCCTTTGACCGTTTGCGCGATCGCGACAGCGTGGTGAAGCTGTTCAACGAACTGGGCCCGCGCTACAAGGCCCGGCCCGGTGGCTACACCCGCATCCTGAAAATGGGCTTCCGGGTGGGCGACAACGCGCCCATGGCGCTGGTCGAACTGGTTGACCGGCCGGACACGGCGGCAACGGTCGAAGCACCGACGGCCGAATAGGTTATACTCACACTCTTGCCGCGCGATGGAGCAGTCTGGTAGCTCGTTGGGCTCATAACCCAAAGGTCGGAGGTTCAAATCCTCCTCGCGCAACCAAATCTGCACAGGGTCCTGCCTGTGCCTCAACGCCCACTTCGGTGGGCGTTTTGCTGGGTCAGTCCCAGCCCGCTCGCTTGCGCAGTGTGAAGCCGAGCAGCCGCCGGTCCTGGGCGGCGTTCCAGGTTCCCCGGATCTCCTTGCCGCAGGATCCGTCCACCGCCGACCCGTGCCAAAGGCCCGTTACGGTGCGGCCGTCACCGGATTCCTCGAGCGTTAGCTCACCGTCCTCGATGTCACCGGATACCTGAACCCAGCCGCTGGGGCGCTGCAGCCGTCCGCTGAGGCTGCCCTGCCACTCGGGGTGACGGACGAGCTCCAGCAACAGGACTTCTTTTTGTTCCTCGACCGTCGCCTGCCACAGACCGTAGAGGTGGATGGGACTGACGGCATCGGGAGTCGGGCAGGCGCCGGACCCGGGGCCACTGGCCTGCGCGCCGATGCCTGCCGATGCCAGCACAACCCACAGCAGGAGACGGTCGGGTGTCACCAAGGCGCAAGCTCGAGGGGTCAGGCGCTGTCGCCCGCGGGTACTGCCAGGGCACTGCGGCGGGCGAACTCCGCCCGCAGCGCCCGCAGCTTTTCGCGGGGATCCTCGCGCGTCGTGGCGGCGTCCAAGGCCATTTCGGCGATGAAACGGCTGGGACTGGAGGCCACCTGATCGCGACCCCGCTTGCGGCGTCGGCTCCAGCTGACCGCCAGGCTGCTCTGGGCCCGGGTGATGCCGACATACATTAGACGGCGCTCCTCTTCCAGTCGCGCGGACTGGGCACTCTCCGTGGCTTCTTCGTCGGCCCGAAAGGGCAGCAGCCCCTCGTTGACCCCCACCATCAACACATGGGGCCACTCCAGGCCCTTGGCCGCATGCAGGGTCGACAAGGTCACCTGGTTCGGATCCTGCTCGCGCTCGCCCAATGTCGACAACAGCGAAATCGTCTGCGCCACGTCCAGCAGGCTCTTGACCTTCTGCGGGCCCGCCAGGCCGGATGGATCCTCGATACGGCCACCGCAGCGCGCGGCCATCCACTCGCAGAAATCGGTCACGTTGGCCCACCGGGCCTGTGCCAGGGTCGGGCTGTCCTCGGTGTCGCGCAGGTGGGCCTCGTAGCCGATGTCCTGCAGCCAGTCGCGAAGAAAGGCCGTGGCCGCCGCTTCTCCTTCGGCCTGACCCGCCCGCTGACGCCAGCTGTCCACCGCCCGCCCAAACTCGTGCAGACCGGCCACGCTGCGTGCCGGCAAGGTCAGGCCCAGCGACGGCGCGTACAGGGCCTCGAACAGGCTGACCTTGTAGCGGCCGGCAAAGGCCCCGAGTTGCTGCAGCGTCTGGTGGCCGATGCCCCGCCGGGGTGTCGTCACCGCGCGCAGAAAGGCGGGATCGTCGTCGGCATTGATCCACAGACGAAACCAGCTGCACAGGTCCTTGATCTCGGTCCGGTCGAACAGGCTGGTGCCGCCGGTGACCCGGTAGGGAATCTGCGCCCGTCGCAAGGCCTTCTCGAAGGGCCGCGCCTGATGGTTGGCGCGGTACAGGATGGCAAAGTTCCGGTATTCCAGGGCCTGCGAACCGGCTGTGGCCAGGGTGCCGGCGCGCAGGCTCTGGATGCGGGCCACCGCCCGCTCGGCTTCGTGGTCCTCGTGGTCGGCCTCGACCACCCGCACCGGTTCTCCCTCGCCGAGCTCGCTCCACAGGGATTTGACAAACAGTTTGGGGTTGGGCCCGATGACCCGATTGGCCGCACGCAGTATGGCCCCGGTGGACCGGTAGTTCTGTTCCAGCTTGATGACCTGGAGCTCAGGGAAATCGACGGGCAGCTTCCTGAGGTTGTCCAGGGTGGCGCCGCGCCAGCCATAAATGGACTGATCGTCGTCGCCCACCGCCGTGAAACGGGCTTCCCGTGGCGCTCGGCCGGCCACCAGCAGGCGCAGCAATTCGTACTGCGTCGCGTTGGTGTCCTGGTACTCGTCCACCAGCACATGCCCCATGCGGCTCTGCCAGCGGGTGCGAACGGATTCATGTTCGCGCAACAGCCGCAGCGGAAGACCGATCAGGTCGTCGAAGTCCACCGCCTGGTAGGCCAGCAGGCGCTCCTCGTAGTGCGCCATCACGCGGGCCACCCGGGCCTGGTCCTCATCGTTCGCCGCCTGGGCGGCGCGCTCGGCGTTCAGTCCCATGTTCTTCCACAGGCTGATGGTCCATTGCCACTGCCTGGCCGTGGCCGCATCCACGGTGCCTCCGGCGTCCTTCAGGATGGCGCACACGTCATCGCTGTCGAGGATGGAAAAGCCGGACTTCAGGCCCAGTGCAGATCCATCCTGCCGCAGCATGCGCACCCCCAGCGCATGGAAGGTGCAGATCACGGCGTCCCGGACGGCCGCGCCGATCAGGCCCCGGGCACGTTCCCGCATTTCCGCTGCGGCCTTGTTGGTGAAGGTGATGGCCACGATGCGATCGGCCGGGATACCGGTCTGGATCAGGCGGGCGATCTTGTGCGTGATCACCCGTGTCTTGCCCGAGCCCGCACCCGCCAGCACCAGGCAGGGGCCGTGCAGGTGGTTCACGGCCTGCTGCTGGGCCAGGTTCAGTCGGGCCGGAACGGCGTTGGGGGAGTTCGACATGGGCTGACGGGTCGGGCGAGGCACAGCGTCCTGCTGCAAGCGCAACCGCCGAGCGACCGATCATACCGACCCGCACCGCCCCGGGGTCTTGAGGCGACAATGGCAGCGTGTTGCAGATTGTCGAAGTCACCTTCCCCTTTTTCGCTCTGGTGCTGTGCGGCTATCTGGCCGCCCGGCGACGCCTGCTGGCCCTGGAGGCCATCCCGGGCCTGAACGGTTTCGTGCTGTATTTCGCGCTGCCCTGCATGCTGTACCGTTTTGGTGCCAGCACCCCGCTGGCCGAACTGCTGGACGCAGGCGTGTTCTTCACCTACCTGCTGTGTGCGCTGATCATGGTGGGCTTTGCCCTGGTGATCAGCCTCAACCCACGCATCCGCTGGAACGATGCCGCCTTTGGTGCCCTGGTGGCGGCTTTTCCCAATACCGGCTTCATGGGGGTGCCGCTGCTGGTGGCCCTGCTGGGGCCGCGGGCTGCCGGGCCGGCCATCGTGACCATCCTGGTCGACATGGTGATCACCACTTCGCTGTGCATCGCCCTGTCACGGCTCGATGGCGCCGACCGGCACGGGGCCCGGCGGGCCGCCGGACAGGCACTGCGCGGGGTGGCCACCAACCCCATGCCCTGGGCCATCCTGCTGGGTGGCCTGAGTTCGGCCCTGCAGTTCCGATTGCCGGGCATGCTGTCGCAGACGCTCGGTCTGCTGGCCGATGCGGCGTCCCCGGTGGCCCTGTTCACCATCGGCGCCGTGCTGGCGCGTTCCCAGATGCGCGTGGCCAGCGGCGGCAGCGCGCCGCTGCGCTACCGCGATTTTCTGCCGGTCGCCGGACTCAAGCTGTTCCTGCACCCCTTGCTGGTGATCGTGGTGGGCGCTTATGCCATCCAGCTGGGCATGCCCCTGGACCGCTACGCCCTGCTGGTGATGACGCTGGTGGCCGCCCTCCCCAGCGCCAGCAACGTCTCGCTGCTGGCCGAGCGCTTCGGTGCCGACAACGGGCGCATCGCCCGCATCATCCTGGTGACCACTGCGGCTGCCTTCCTGAGTTTCACGCTCGCGGTCAGTGTGTTGCGCTGAGTCGGGGTGGCCGCAGGAACCAACGGTTCAGCAGCACATGGCGGCTGAACCAGGCGCTGCCCAGCAGCGCCCGGCCCAGGCCCTGTCGCCAGCCGGCGGTGGTCCGCGAGCTCACCCCAGGGCGAGGGGGCGGTCCCAGGGCCCGGGCCAGGCGCTCCTCGTAGGGCTGCAGC
>VERU01000345.1 GCA_018882485.1 Rhodoferax sp.
AGGTACAGCCGCCCGCCCATTTCTTCAGGGAAATAGCTCTTCTTGAAACGCTCCGGGTCGTTCCAGATGGTGCGGATCATCGAGGGCCAGGGACGCTTGATGACCAGCATGCCGCCCGAACCGTTGGGCACGTCGTTACCGGCTTCGTCGACGATGGCCGCCATGATGCCCGGCAGCGGGAGCGTGCAGCTGCCCGGCACCAGCGGGGTGGCGCCCGGCAGCGGCGTGATCATGTGGCCGCCCGTCTCGGTCTGCCAGAAGGTGTCCACGATCGGGCAGCGCTCGCCGCCCACGTGGCGGTAGTACCACATCCAGGCCTCGGGGTTGATGGGCTCGCCCACCGAGCCGAGGATACGCAGGGTGCTCAGGTCCGACTGGTTCGGATGGACGTTCTCATCGGCTTCGGCCGCCTTGATCAGCGAGCGGATGGCGGTGGGCGCGGTGTAGAAGATGCTGCACTTGTGGCGCTCGATCATCTGCCAGAAGCGACCCGCATTGGGGTAGGTCGGCACACCTTCAAAAATGATCTGGGTCGCGCCCGCAGCCAGCGGACCGTAGGCCACGTAGGCGTGACCGGTGATCCAGCCGATGTCGGCGGTGCACCAGAACACATCGTCGCTGCGCAGGTCGAAGGTCCAGTCCATGGTCAGCTTGGACCACAGCACAAAGCCGCCGGTGGCATGTTGCACCCCCTTGGGTTTGCCGGTCGAGCCCGAGGTGTAGAGGATGAACAGCGGATGCTCCGCACCCACCGCCACGGGTGGGCAATCGGTGCTCTGTCCCGCCAGCGCCTGGGCGAAGGTCTTGTCGCGTCCCGCCACCATGTTGCAGGCGGTGGCGGTGCGCTCGTACACGAACACGTTGCGGATCGACTCGCAGCCGCCCATGGCCAGGCCCTCGTCCACGATGGCCTTGAGCGGCAGCTCCTTGCCGCCACGCATCTGGTAGTTGGCCGTGACCACGGCCACCGCGCCGGCGTCGATGATGCGTTCCTGCAGCGCCTTGGCCGAAAAGCCGCCAAACACCACGCTGTGGGTGGCGCCGATGCGGGCGCAGGCCTGCATGGCGATCACACCTTCGAGCGTCATCGGCATGTACACCAGCACCCGGTCGCCCTTCTGGATGCCGTGGGCCTTGAGCGCATTGGCGAACTGGCTGACCCGCGCCAGCAGTTCGCGGTAAGTGGTCCTGGTGACGGCGCCGTCGTCGGCCTCGAAGATCACCGCCGTCTTGTGCTCGTTGGGCGTGCCCATGTGCCGATCCAGGCAGTTGGCCGAGGCATTGAGCTCGCCGTCGTCGAACCACTTGTAGAAGGGCGCGTTCGACTCGTCCAGCGTACGGGTGAAGGGCTTCGTCCAGGTCACGTTCTCGCGCGCCAGGCGACCCCAGAAGCCTTCAAAATCGCGCGCCGCCTCGGCACACAGGGCGTTGTAGCCGTCCATGCCCGAGATGCGGGCCGCCTGAACGACGGCATCACTGGGCGGGAACACGCGGTTCTCCACCAGCACAGACTGGATTGCGGAAGTGGGCTCGCTCATGCTGGGTCTCCTCTTGGGGGTCGAAAATTGGGCGCCAATGTCGTCGGTGGCGCTTACAGGCCTCTGACTGCCAGTCCAGCCGCAACCGGCGTTTGCGCGCCCGCCAGCGCTCCAACACGCCCGCCGCCTACAATTTCCCCGCCCCCGTTCGCGGGCGACGACCCGCCCCGCACCCACCTCAGGCCCAACCATGCAGCAGCCCCAAGACCCCGCCCGGCCCAACCACCTGCGCCCTCTGCCCAACTTCATCTTTGCCAGCCGCTGGCTGCAGCTGCCGCTGTACCTGGGCCTGATCGCGGCTCAGGGCGTCTACGTCTTCCATTTCTGGGTGGAACGGGTGCACCTGCTGGAAGCCGCTTTTGGCAGCCAGACCGCCCTGCAGGCGCTGATGTCGAGCATCGGCTACAAGGACACCGCCACTGTGGCGCTCAACGAGACCATCATCATGCTGGTGGTGCTGGCCCTGATCGACGTGGTCATGATCTCCAACCTGCTGATCATGGTGATCGTGGGCGGCTACGAGACCTTCGTCAGCCGCATGCAGCTCGAAGGCCACCCGGACCAGCCCGAGTGGCTGAGCCACGTCAACGCCTCGGTGCTCAAGGTCAAGCTGGCCACCGCCATCATCGGCATCAGCTCGATCCACCTGCTCAAGACCTTCATCAATGCCGCCAACTACGACGTCAAGGTGCTGGTCGCGCAGACCGCGATCCACATCACCTTCCTGCTCTCGGCCATGGCCATTGCCTACACCGACCGGCTGATGTCGCGCCCCGACGGCGGCCACTGAGCCCCCCGCGGGCCCGGCCACGCGCCGTGGCGCAGGCCCCCCGCCGCGCTGTCAGCCGGCCTTCAGACGGCGGCGCTAGACTGCCAGCCTTCCTGCCTCAACCCTTCACCGGGCTCCCTGCCCCGCACGCCATGAGCACCATCCGCCAGGACGACCTGATCGAATCCGTCGCTGCTGCGCTGCAGTACATCAGCTACTACCACCCCGCCGACTACATCGCCCACCTGGCCCGGGCCTACGCCCGCGAGCAGAGCCCGGCCGCCCGGGACGCCATCGCGCAGATCCTCACTAACAGCAAGATGAGCGCCACCGGCCACCGGCCGATCTGCCAGGACACCGGCATCGTCAACGTGTTCCTCAAGCTGGGCATGAACGTGCGGCTGGAAGGCTTCACCGGCGGCCTGGACGACGCCATCAACGAGGGCGTGCGCCGCGCCTACAACCACCCCGACAACACCCTGCGCGCCAGCGTGGTGGCCGATCCGCAGTTCGCCCGCAAGAACACCCGCGACAACACGCCGGCCGTCATCTTCACCGAGATCGTGCCCGGCGACACCCTCGAGGTGACGGTGGCCGCCAAGGGCGGCGGCAGCGAGAACAAGAGCAAGATGGTCATGCTCAACCCCGGCGACTCGGTGGTGGACTGGGTACTCAAGACCGTCCCCACCATGGGCGCGGGCTGGTGCCCGCCCGGCATGCTGGGCATCGGTATCGGCGGCACCGCCGAAAAGGCGGTGCTCATGGCCAAGGAAAGCCTGATGGACGACCTCGACATGTACGAGCTGCAGGCCCGGTCGTCGGCGGGCGCAGCGCTCACCCCCACCGAAGAACTGCGCCTGGAACTGTATGAAAAAGTCAACGCGCTGGGCATCGGCGCGCAGGGGCTGGGTGGCCTGACCACCGTGCTGGACATCAAGATCAAGCTCTACCCCACCCACGCCGCCAGCAAACCGGTGGCCATGATCCCCAACTGCGCCGCCACCCGCCACGCCCACTTCGTGCTGGACGGCAGCGGCCCGGTGTACCTGGATCCTCCCTCGCTGGACCTGTGGCCCGACGTGGCCTGGACGCCCGACTATGTCAGGAGCCGCAAGGTCGATCTCGACACCCTCACCCCCCAGGAAGTGGCCAGCTGGAAGCCCGGCGATACCCTGCTGCTCAACGGCAGGATGCTGACCGGCCGTGACGCCGCGCACAAGCGCATCCAGGACATGCTGGCGCGTGGCGAAAAGCTGCCGGTGGACTTCACCAACCGCGTCATCTACTACGTCGGCCCCGTCGATCCCGTGCCGGGCGAGGCCGTCGGCCCGGCCGGCCCGACCACCGCCACCCGAATGGACGGCTTCACCGAGATGATGCTGCGCGACACTGGCCTGATC
>VERU01000346.1 GCA_018882485.1 Rhodoferax sp.
GGTCTCCATCCTCTGCGCCGGTCCGCTCCAGAACCTGCTGCAAGGCACCGTCGTGAAGATTCTTCACGATGGGGCTCTGCAGCCCGTCGCGTCCACGGTTGCGCTCATTGACCTTGATGTAGGCCAGCCCCTTGGCGCCGTAGATCTTCACGAACTCGGTGTAGCTGTCGATATCGCCCCGGCTCAAGCCGCCGGATTCGCGCGCGCCCCCCGGAACCCGCAACGCCACGACCCGACCGCCCGGCATCCGGGCAGCCCCCGAAAACACCTTGAAGTCCACATCGGCCATCACATCGGTCATTTCCGTGAAGGCCAGTTTGACCCGCAGATCGGGCTTGTCCGACCCATACAGATGCATGGCTTCGCTGTAGGGCATCACCGGAAATTCCCCCAGTTCCACACCCAATGTCTTGCGGAACACGGTCACGATCATGTTCTGGAACAGATCGCGGATGTCCTGTTCGCCCAGAAAGGACGTTTCAATGTCGATCTGCGTGAACTCAGGCTGCCGGTCGGCACGCAGATCTTCGTCACGGAAACACTTGGTGATCTGGTAATAACGGTCAAACCCGGCCACCATCAGCAATTGCTTGAACAACTGCGGGCTCTGGGGCAGCGCAAAAAAATGGCCGTCGTGGACCCGGCTGGGCACCAGGTAGTCGCGGGCCCCCTCGGGCGTAGACTTGCCCAGCATGGGCGTTTCGATGTCGATGAAACCGTTGGCGTCGAGAAACTGACGCACCTCCATCGCGACCCGGTACCGCAACATGAGGTTGTTCTGCATGTAGGGCCGGCGCAAATCCAGCACCCGATGCGTCAACCTCGTGGTTTCACTCAGGTTCTCGTCGTCCAACTGAAACGGCGGGGTCACCGAGGGATTCAGAACCGTCAGGGAATGGCACAGCACCTCCACCTGCCCGCTGCGCAACTGGGCGTTGGCCGTTCCCTCCGGCCGGGCACGGACCACCCCCTTGACCTGCACACAAAATTCGTTGCGCAGGCCCTCGGCCACGGCAAACATGTCAGGCCGGTCCGGGTCGCACACCACCTGGACATAGCCTTCCCGGTCACGGACATCCACGAAGATCACGCCGCCATGGTCCCGGCGACGATTGACCCAGCCACAAAGGGATACCGTCTGCCCCAGCAGGGCTTCGGTCACCAAACCGCAATAGTGAGTACGCATGGCCATGGAAACACTTTCAAGATCCGCCCCGGTTGGGGCGGCACAGGTCAACGGGTGGGGGGCGACTTGCCATCCAGGTCCGGCCCCGGCGGGGGCGCTGGCGGCACGACACCCATGGAAATCACGTAGGTCAGCGCCTCATCGACGCTCATCTTCAGTTCGATGACGTCGGCGCGCGGCACCATCAGGAAAAAACCGCTGGTCGGATTCGGCGTGGTCGGCACGTAGACACTGACGTAGTCAGGACCCAGGTGGGAGGCCACTTCCCCGGCTGGGGCACCGGTCTGGAACGCCACGGTCCAGGCGCCGGCGCGCGGGTACTGCACCAGCAGGGCTGTGCGAAAGGCGTTGCCGCTGCCCGAAAACAGGGTGTCGGAAACCTTCTTGACGCTGTTGTAGATCGTCTTGAAAACCGGAATGTTGGTCAGGACCCGGTTCCACTGTGCCAGCCACCACCGCCCAGCAACGTTGGACACCAGCGCACCGCTGACAAGCAGCACGGTAAAAACAAGCAGCACACCCAGACCGGGGATGTGTCGAAGATCGTCGAGTTTCGCGGCCGTTGCTCCGGGCAGCACCGCCGCCACACCCGTCAGGACACTGGCAAAAATGCCATCGAGCAAGCCAACCAGCCACAGCAGGACCCAGAACGTGATGGCCAGCGGCAGCCAGACCAGCAGGCCCGTGATCAGGTACTTGCGCAGGCGCACGCCAAAGCCCGTTTTCGTCATTCAGGGATGGCAGGCGCACGAGGCACCGCAGCCACCTGCCGACGCGACCGCGTCCGATTTGCCGGCCGAATCGGAGGCCGACTTGGAGGACTCGGACGGCGCAGCGCCCTCGCCCGCCGACCCCGCAGCGCCTTCGCTTTTGGAGGCCGAAGCACCCGAACCTTTGAAATCGGTGGCGTACCACCCGGATCCCTTGAGCTGAAAGCCCGCAGCTGTCAATTGCTTGCGGAAGGACGATGCGCCACACGCGGGGCACTCGCTCAGGGGCGCTTCCGACATCTTCTGCAGGATGTCCCTGGAGTGTCCGCAGGACTCGCATTTGTAGGCGTAGATGGGCATGATGTCGTCCGATGGGTTGAAGGCGCAGGACAGACTGCAAAGCCTTCAATTATAGGCTTGGAGTGCCGTCTCTGCCGTGAAGCGACCGGTCAGAACCAGCGGGCTCTCAACCAGAGTTCGGTGGCCAGAATCCCGATCAGGAAGCCGGCACCTCCGTACATCACCGCCTGCAACAGGCGGTGGGTGCGCTGCTGCTGATGGACCAGCGCCAGCAACAGGGGATCGGCTGTCGGGCGACGCTGCAGGTACTCGTGGAGCAGGCGCGGCAGGCCGGGCAGCAGCTTGGCAAACTGCGGAGCCTCGTTGCGCAGTTGCTCCAGCAATTTGGCGGGTCCCACCTGGTCGAGCATCCACTTCTCGAGAAAGGGCTTGGCCGTGCTCCATAGATCGAGCTCCGGATCGAGCTGCCGTCCCAGCCCCTCGATGTTCAGCAGCGTCTTTTGCAGCAAAACCAGCTGGGGCTGAATTTCCACCTGAAAACGCCGGGATGTCTGGAACAGGCGCATCAGCACCAACCCCAGCGAGATTTCCTTGAGCGGTCGATCGAAATAGGGTTCACAGACCAGGCGGATGGCCGATTCCAGCTCGTCCACGCGTGTCCCGACCGGCACCCAGCCCGACTCGATGTGCAGCTCGGCGACCCGCTTGTAGTCGCGGCGGAAGAACGCTGCAAAATTCTGCGCCAGGTATTCCTTGTCCGAACCGGTCAGCGTTCCGACGATGCCGAAATCGAGCGCGATGTAGCGTCCGAAAGTGGCTGGATCCACGCTGACCTGGATGTTGCCCGGATGCATGTCGGCGTGGAAAAAACCGTCACGAAACACCTGCGTAAAAAAAATCGTGACGCCATCGCGTGCCAGCTTGGGAATGTCCACCCCCGCCTCGATCAAGCGATCGGTCTGACTGATCGGAATGCCTTTCATGCGCTCCATCACGATCACATCGGTCATGCAGTAGTCCCAGATCATCTCGGGAATCAGCACCAGATCGAGGCCGTCCATGTTGCGCCGAAGCTGCGCCGCGCTGGCAGCCTCGCGCACCAGATCGAGTTCGTCATGGAGGTATTTGTCGAACTCGGCCACCACTTCACGCGGCCTGAGGCGTCGCCCGTCCTCGGACAGGCTGCCCACCCATCCAGCCACCATGCGCATCAGGCTCAGGTCCTTCTCGATGATCTGGAGCATCCCCGGACGCAGGACCTTGACCGCCACATCGCGGTCGCGCCCCTGGCGGTCCTTCAGGACTGCAAAATGAACCTGGGCGATCGAGGCGCTGGCCACGGGCTCGCGGTCGAACGACACGAAGATATCAGCCACCTTCTTCTGAAACGTCCGCTCGATGGTGGCGATGGCCTCTTCGCTGGAAAACGGCCGGACACGATCCTGCAACAGGGCCAGTTCATCGGCCAGATCACGGGGCAGCAAGTCGCGCCGGGTCGACAGTA
>VERU01000010.1 GCA_018882485.1 Rhodoferax sp.
GCCCTGGGCCTGTCCCTGGCCTTTACCCTGGGCGGACTGCCCGCGCACGCCAAGCCCTTCACCTGGGCCGCATCGGCGGACGTGCTCTCGCTGGACCCCTACTCCACGAACAACACCTTCACCAACTCGTTCATGAACAACATCTACGAAGCGATGGTGCGGTTCAACGAGAACATGGAAATCGAGCCGGCACTGGCCGAATCCTGGCAGACGGTCAGCCCGACGGTCTGGCGCTTCAAGCTGCGGCGCAATGTGAAGTTCCACAATGGCGAGGCCATGACGGCAGACGACGTGGTGTTCAGCTGGCAACGGGTGCGCACACCCGGCTCGCTGTCCAAGCTGAACCTGGGCAATGTGAAGGACGTCCGCAAGGTGGACGCCTTCACGGTGGATGTGGAAACCAACGGGCCGTTTCCGCTGCTGGCCAATGAGCTGCTGAACCTCACGGTGATGAGCAAGTCCTGGAGCGAAGCCAACGGTTCGCGCGAGGCCACCGACCTGCAGCAGAAAAAGGAAAACCACGCCAACCGCTTCACCAATGGCACCGGCCCGTTCATGCTCAAGTCGCGCGAGGTGGATGTGAAAACCGTGCTGGTGGCCAACCCCAACTGGTGGGACAAGCCCAAACACAACCTGACCGACGTCACCTTCACACCCATCCAGTCGGACGCCACCCGGACCTCGTCGCTGCTGTCGGGCGCCATCGATGCCACCGTCAATGTGCCTTTGCAGGACGTGGCACGGATCAACAGCTCCGGCGCGTTCACCGTGGTGCAGGGCCCCGAATTGCGCACCATGTTCCTGGGCATGGACCAGTTCCGCGACGAACTGCTGTATTCGGACGTGAAGGGCAAGAACCCGTTCAAGGACATCCGCGTGCGCAAGGCCTTCTACCAGGCCATCGACGTCGAGGGCCTCAAGCGCTCGGTGATGCGCGGCGTGTCTGGCCCACCGGCATGGTGCTGTCGCCGCAGCTCAACGGCGCGCCCAAGAGCCTGAACGCACGCCAGGTGCCCTACGATCCGGAGGCGGCCAAGAAGCTGCTGGCCGAGGCCGGCTACCCCAATGGATTCACCGTCGGCCTGCAATGCACCAACAACCGCTACGTCTACGATGAGCAGATCTGCCTGGCCCTGGTGTCCATGCTGGGACGCATCGGCGTGAAGATCACGCCGCAGATCGAACCCGTGGCCAAGCTGAGTGTGCGCTGGAACACGCAGGACGTGTCGTTCTACATGATCGGTCACGCCGGCCTGCCGATGGCCGACTCCTACGCGCTGCTGTCGGATGTGGGCGCCACCCGCTCCAAGACCCAGGGCGGGCTCAACGTCGGCGGCTACTCCAATCCGGCCTTCGATGCGCTGATGCCCAAGATCGCCGCCGAGCTCGATACCGCCAAGCGCAATGCCTTCATGGCCGAGGCCACAGGCATCCTGCGCAACGACTTCGCCTACATCCCGCTGCATCAGCAGCCCATCACCTGGGCGGCACGCAAGGGCGCGGACCTGAAGCAGGGGCCCGACAACCAGCTGCGCCTCTGGCTGGTGACGGCCCCCTGAGCCACTGAGCACAGCACGCCGGCCGATCCCCATGCTCCGCTTCCTCTCGTCTCGCCTGTGGAACGGACTGCTGGTGATGGCTGGCGTGTCCTTCATTTCCTTCCTGCTGTTCAACTACATCGGGGATCCCGTCAGCAATCTGGTGGGCGAAACCGCCACGGTCGAACAGAAGCAGGCCATGCGCAGCGCGCTGGGCCTGGACCAGCCGCTGCTGCTGCGCTACCTCAACTACCTGGCCCTGGCCGCGCAGGGCGAGTTCGGCATCTCCTACCGCAATCTGGAGCCGGTGGGCCGGGTTCTGCTGGCTCGGCTGCCGGCCACACTGGAGCTGAGCCTGTGCGCTGCGGTGCTCGCCCTGGGGCTGGGCATCCCCATGGGGGTCTACGCCGGCATCCGGCGCAATGCCTGGCTGGCCCAGGTGATGCAGGTGGTGTCGCTGATCGGGGTGTCGATCCCCTCCTTTCTCACCGGAATCATCCTGATCCTGGTGTTTTCGGTCGAACTCCACTGGCTGCCGGCCTTCGGCCGGGGTGAGGTGGTGCAGCTCGGGGGCTGGAGCACCGGCTTCCTGAGCGTGAGCGGCTGGAAGTCGCTGGTCATGCCGTCGATCACGCTGGCGCTGTTCCAGCTGACCCTGTTCATGCGGCTGGTCCGCTCGGAAATGCTCGAGGTGCTGCGCACCGACTACATCAAGTTTGCGCGGGCGCGCGGCATCCGCGACCGCTCGATCCACTTCCGCCACGCGCTCAAGAACACGCTGATTCCGGTCATCACGGTTGCCGGGCTGCAACTGGGTGCGCTGATCGCCTTCTCCATCATCACGGAGACGGTTTTCCAGTGGCCCGGGCTGGGCCTGCTGATCATCCAGGCCATCACCTTCGGCGACATTCCCGTCATTGCCGCCTATCTGATGCTGATCGCCCTGCTGTTCGTCACCATCAATGCGATGGTGGATCTGCTGTACTTCTGGGTCGATCCCCGGGTGAGGATGGGATGATGTGGGACCGCATCGCCGACAGCGACATCGTCTACAGCTTTCGTCAGTCGGCCACGGCCATGGTGTCGGCCGTCGTGCTGCTGCTGCTGCTGCTGGCGGCGCTGCTGGCGCCCTGGGTCGCGCCGCAGAACCCCTTCGATCCGGCGGCACTGGAGCTGATGAACGCGCGCCTGCCGCCGGCCTGGCTGGAGGGGGGGCAGATGCGCTTTCCGCTGGGCACGGACGGCCAGGGGCGCGACCTGCTGTCGGTCATGATGTATGGCCTTCGCATCTCGCTGCTGGTGAGCTTTTGCGCCACCCTGTTCGCCCTGGTGGTCGGAGTGACGCTGGGCCTGGTCAGCGGCTATGCGGGGGGGCGCATCGACAACCTGATCATGCGACTGGCCGACATGCAGCTGAGTTTCCCGACCATCCTGGTCGCCCTGCTGGTCGACGGGCTCTCGCGGGCCCTGCTGCCGCGAACGCTGCACGAGAAGCTGGCGCTGTTCGTGGTGATCTTCGCGATCGGCATCTCGACCTGGGTGCAGTACGCGCGCACGGTGCGGGGCGCGACGCTGGTGGAGAAGTCCAAGGACTATGTGCATGCCGCCCGCCTGATCGGCATGGGCCCGCTGCGCATCCTGTACCGCCACGTGCTGCCCAATGTGCTGAGTCCGGTGCTGGTGATTGCCACGCTGTCGCTCGGACTGGGTATCCTGACCGAGGCCACGCTGTCCTTCCTGGGCCTGGGGGTGCCGCCCACATCGCCCTCGCTGGGCACCCTCATCCGCATCGGCAACGAGGTCCTGTTTTCGGGCGAATGGTGGGTCACGCTGATGCCCGGGCTGTGCCTGGTGGTGCTGGTGCTGGCCATCAACCTGCTGGGCGACTGGCTGCGCGACGTCTTCAATCCCAAGCTCAAATGACCTCTGCCCGTGTCACGCCCCTGCTCCAGGTCGATGGCCTGCGTGTCGAGATCCCGACCCGGCGCGGGGTGCTGCTGGCGCTGGACGGCATCAGCTTCCACATCGCCCCCGGCGAGGTGCTGGGCATGGTCGGTGAGTCGGGCGCCGGCAAGTCGCTGACCGGCATGGCCATCCTGGGCCTGCTCGATCCGCCGGGCCGCATCGCCGGCGGTCAGATCCATCTCGGAGGACGCCGCATCGACCAGCTTGCGGCAGCCGACATGCGGCGTGTGCGCGGTCGGGAGATCGGCGCCGTGTTCCAGGATCCCTTGATGAGTCTCAATCCGCTGCTGCGCATCGGCGAGCAGATCATGGAAACCATCCGCACCCATCTGCCGGTCAGCGCCCTGCAGGCGCGTGAGCAGGCGCTGGACCTGATGCGGGCCGTGGGCATTCCGGCCCCCGAAGCCCGCTTCAACGCCTATCCGCACCAGTTCTCCGGAGGCATGCGCCAGCGCATCGTGATCGCGCTGGCCCTGTGCGCCCAACCCCGCTTGGTCGTGGCCGACGAGCCCACCACGGCGCTCGATGTGTCCATCCAGGCCCAGGTTCTCCAGTTGCTGCGCCAGCTGTGCCGCGACAAGCAGACCGCGATGCTGCTGGTGACCCATGACATGGGCGTGATCGCGGAGACAGCGGACCGGGTCGCCGTGATGTACGCCGGGCGTATCGTCGAGCTCGGGCCGGTGGAGGCAGTGATCAGCGCGCCGGTTCATCCGTACACCCGGGGCCTGATGGGCGCGATCCCCCAACTCGGGCCGGTGCAGGGTCCGCTGGCACAGATCCATGGCGCCATGCCGCGCCTGAACGCGCGTCCGGGGGGGTGCGCCTTTCACCCCCGCTGTCCGCAGGCCATGGCCCGCTGCCGCGAGCAGGATCCCGACCTGCAGACGCAGCCCGGTGCGCGCCAGGTGGCCTGCTGGCTGGCGGATGCTTCGGGGAGCGCGGCATGAGCGCACCGGAGGCCGACATCGCGGTGACGCTGCACGGCGTTCGCCGTTACTTTCCCGTCACCCGCAGCCTGCTGGGCGGTGCGCTCGGCCAGGCGACCCCGTCGGTCAAGGCGGTGGATGAGGTGAGCTTTCGCATCCGCCGGGGGCGTACCTTCAGCCTGGTCGGCGAATCCGGCTGCGGCAAGTCGACGCTGGCGCGGCTGCTGGCCGGTCTGGACCGGCCCGATGCCGGCAGCATCCGGTTCGCGGCCGACGGGCAGGGTGG
The DNA here is from genome assembly GCA_018882485.1 of Rhodoferax sp. Taxonomy (GTDB): domain Bacteria; phylum Pseudomonadota; class Gammaproteobacteria; order Burkholderiales; family Burkholderiaceae_C; genus Rhodoferax. The sequence goes on from VERU01000010.1 coordinate 4,719, forward strand.
CCGCCACCGCATCCAGATGGTGTTCCAGGACCCCTACGCCTCCCTCAATCCCCGGTACCGGGTCGGCACCGCCATTGCCGAACCCATCCGCTTCAAGAAACTGCTGCCGCCCGCGCAGGTCATGCCCCGCGTGCATGAACTGCTGCGGCAGGTCGGACTGGCGCCCGGGGATGCCCAGAAATTTCCCCATGAGTTCTCGGGCGGCCAACGCCAGCGCGTCTCGATCGCCCGCGCCCTCGCGGGGCAACCCGATTTCCTGGTATGCGACGAACCCACCTCCGCGCTGGATGTGTCGGTGCAGGCCCAGATCCTCAACCTGCTGCGCGAGTTGCAGCAGGAACTGGGTCTGACCTGTCTGTTCATCAGCCACAACCTGGCCGTGATCAACCACGTCTCGCACGATGTGGGCGTGATGTACCTGGGCCGGCTGGCCGAGGTGGCGCCCACCCGGGTGCTGTTCGACGCGCCCAAGCATCCCTACACCCGGCTGCTGCTGGCGGCACTGCCGCAGCTGGACACGCGGGGCCGGGAACGTCCTCCCATCGCCGGTGAAATCCCCAGCCCGCTGGACCCGCCCCCGGGCTGCAGCTTTCACCCGCGTTGTCCCCATGCCGACGAAGCATGCCGCCAGGTGCGCCCCGAGCTGATGCCCCAGCCCGACGGATCGATGGTGGCCTGCCATGCGGTGTCGGCTGGCCGCATCCCTGTCCTCCTGAAGGAAAGACTCCCATGACCGAATTCGTCGACCTCCTGATCCTTCGCGGCACGGTGATCACCGTCGACCCGCAACGGCGCGTGATCGAAGACGGCGCACTGGCCGTGCGCGGCGACCGCATCGTGGCCATCGGCAGCACGGCCGAGCTGCAGGCCCGGTTTCATGCCGCACGCACGCTCGATGCGCACCGCAAGGCGGTGCTGCCAGGGCTGATCGACGGCCACGCCCACGCCGGGCACGGCCTGCTCAAGACCCTGGGCGGCGGCGATGCCGCCGCCTGGATGGAAGCCTGCCGGGTGATCTACACCCTGGGCTCCGACGAGGACTTCTGGTATGCGGAGGCACGGCTGGCCGCCCTGGAGCGACTGCGCTTCGGCGCCACCACCGGCGTCTGCCTGTTCGGCGGCGGTGACAGCATCATGCGCGTCGATCATCCGCGCTACGCCACGCGCCACTGCGACGCGGTGGCCCAGGCGGGCACCCGATCGGTGCTGGCCATCGGGCCCTCGCGTCCGCCGGCTCCCCGCATCTACGCCACCTGGAACGGCGATGCGCGCGAGGATCACCCCGTGTCCTGGGAGCAGATGCACGAGACCTGCGAGGAGATCATCACCACCCAGCACGGCCGGGCGGACGGGCGCGTGAACATCTGCGTCACGCTGCCGGTCTACCAGCCGCAACACGACCCCGAACACCGCATCCATGCCGCCGATTTCCGGGCGCAGGCCGCCCAGTACGCCGACATGGCGCGACGCCACGGCCTCGGGTTCACGCAGGACGGCCACCGCGCCGGCACACTGAAGCTGGCGCACGACGAACTGGGACTGCTGGGGCCGCGCGCCTTCATGTCGCACTCGATCGACCTGACACCCGAGGACATCGAAGCCTGCCGCGCCACCGGCACCAGCATCGTGCACAACCCCAGCGCCATCATGTCGATCCGGGGCCGCTGCCCGGTGCCGGAACTGATCGAGGCCGGTGTGAACGTGGCGCTCGGCTCCGACGGCATTGCCCCGGACCGCAGCTACGACATGTTCCGCCACATGTGGCAGGCCATGCATTACCACCGGCGCCATTTCCGCGATTCCGGCGTGCTGCCGCACGGCAAGGTGCTGGAAATGGCCACCATCGATGCCGCGCGCGCACTCGGTCTGGCCGACGACATCGGCTCGCTGGAGGTGGGCAAGAAGGCCGACATCATCCTGGTGGACCTGTTCAAGCCCCACCTGATGCCGCTGAACATGCCGGTCTACCGCATCACCAGCTTTGCCAGCGGTGCGGACGTCAGCACCACCATCGTCAACGGCCGCATCCTCATGGAAGACGGCCGGGTCCTCACCCTGGACGAAACCGAGGTGATGGAGGCCGCCCAGGCCGCCACCGACCGCATGCTGGCACGCACCGGCCTGCACCACCTGCTCGATGCACCGGCCCACCTGTGGCGCGCCGCCCACTACAGCGGCCACCTGCCCGACCGGACCGGGGCTGCCACGGCATGAGCGCGCCATCGGGCTTGGCGCAGCAGGTGCCCTCGGTCAGGCCCCTGGGCCAGGCCCCCTGCGACCTGGTCATCGAACAGGGCCGCATCCGGGCCGTGCTGCCGGCCGGCCGTGCGCCTGCGGACCTGCCGGTGCTCGTGGACGGCGCGGGCCGCCTGCTGCTGCCGCCCCTGGTGGACGCCCACCAGCACCTCGACAAGACACTCTGGGGCCTGCCATGGCGACCGAATTCGGCCGGCCCCACCCGCAACGACCGCATCCGCAACGAGACCGATCTGCTGCGGGATTTCCCGGTCCCGGTGGCAGACCGCGCCAGCGGGCTGATCCGGCAGTGCGTGGCCCAGGGGACACTGCGCATCCGCAGCCACGTCGACATCCAGACCGCCTGGGGCCTGCGCCACGCCACCGCCATGCTGGCGCTCAGGGAAGCCTGGCGGGACATCATCGAGCTGCAGCTGGTGGCTTTCCCCCAGGCCGGCATGCGGATCAGCCCGGGCACCGAAGACCTGATGCGCGAGGCGCTCGCGCTGGGGGTGGACGTGGTCGGCGGTATCGATCCGGCCGCCATCGACCGTGACCCGATACGCCACCTGGAGGCGGTGTTCGACATGGCCCGGTCCTTCGGACGCGGTGTCGATATCCACCTGCACGACCCGGGAGACCTCGGGCGCTGGGAGATCGAGCGGATTGCCGACTTCACCGAGTCCCATGGCCTGGCCGGACGCGTCATGATCAGCCACGCCTACTGCCTGGGCAGCTTCTCCACCGACGAGCTCGCCCCGCTGACGCGGCGACTGTCCGGCCTGGGCATCGCCATCATGAGCTGTGCGCCATCGCATGTGAGCGTGCCGCCCCTGAAATGGCTGCGCAGCCAGGGCGTGACCTGCTGCTCCGGTTCGGACGGCATCCGCGATGCCTGGAGCCCCATGGGCAGCGGCGACATGCTGGAGCGGGCGAAATTCATCGCCATGCGCTTCGGCTGGAGCCGGGACGAGGACCTGGCGGCGGCGCTGGACATCGTCACCGCCGGCGGCTCGCAGGCCATGGGCCTGCCGCCCCAGGGACTGGCCGCAGGCGATGCCGCCAGCTTCGTGCTGCTGGATGCCGAGACCCCGGGCGAAGCCGTGGTCCGCCATCCGGGCCACCGCACGGTGGTCAGCCGGGGACGACTCGTCGCCCAGGCCGGGCGCTACTGCGGCCCGGACCCCGGGCATTGACCCATGCGAACGCTGCTCACCGCCGAATGGGTGCTCGGGTTCGACGGGCGCGGCCATGTGCTCTGGCGCAACGGCGAAGTGGTGTTCAGCGGCAAGCACATCGAGTTCGTGGGCCGCGGGTTCAGCGGCACGGTGGACTGCCGCCGCGATTTCGGCCGGGCCCTGATCTCGCCGGGCCTCATCGATCTCGACGCACTCGGCGACCTGGATTCGGGCGTGCTGACGGTAGACAACGGCAACCGGCTCGACATGGGGCGCCTGTGGTCCGAGGACTATCTGAGGCAGGGACCGATCGAGGCGTATACCCCGCAAGAGGAGCAGTTCAAGTACCGCCATGCGTTCACCCAGCTGATTCGCAACGGCATCACCACGGCGCTGCCCATCACCTCCATGTATTACCGGGCCTGGGCGGAACGCTACGACGAATTCGAGGGCGTCGCCCGGACCGCAGGGACACTCGGGCTGCGGGTCTACCTGTCGCCCTGCTACATGAGCGGCATCACCGTGGTGCAGCGGGACCGAACGCTCACCCGGCACTGGGACGAGCCGCGCGGCCTGGCCGGGCTGGACGAGGCGCTGCGCTTCATCCGCGACTTCGATGGCAGCCAGGGCGGCCTGGTGCACGGCCTGCTGGCACCCGACCGCATCGAGACCTGCACGCCCGACCTGCTGAGCCGGACGGCGGCGGCCAGCGCCGAGGCGGGCCTGCCGGTGCGCCTTCATGCCTGCCAGTCGGTCTACGAATTCGAAACCGTGCTGTCCTTGCGCGGCGCCACGCCGCTGGGCTGGCTGCAGCAGCTGGGACTGCTCAACGAACGGCTGGTGCTGCCGCACGGCATCTATCTCAGCGGCCATCCCCGGGTATCCCGCGCTGGCGACGAAGACTGGCAGCGGCTGACGGCCAGCGGCGCCACCGTGGCCCACTGCCCGGCCGTGTTCGCCCGCAGCGGAGAGGCCCTCGATTCCTTCGGCCGCTACCGCCGGGCCGGCATCAACCTGGGGCTGGGCACGGACACCTGGCCGCCGGACCTGCTGCACAACATGCAGCTGGGCCTGTACATCGCGCGCATCGTGGAAGGCAGCGCGGAGCAGACAACCCTGGCCGACCTCTTCAACGCGGCCACGCTGGGCGGCGCGCGCGCCCTGGGCCGCGACGACCTCGGACGTCTGGCCGCCGGTGCGCTGGCCGACATCGTGGTGTTCGATCTTCGGGGCCCGCACCTCGGGCCGGTGTTCGAGCCCCTGAAAAACCTGCTGCTGTTCGGCCGGGGCGACGATTGCCGCACCAGCTACATCCAGGGACGTCTGGTGATGGACGGGTTCCGGGTGCTCGGCGTGGACCACGGCGCGCAGCAGCAAGAGGCCCAGGCGCAATTCGGCACGCTGATGGAGAGCCACCGCCGTCGCGCCTTCGACAACCCGCCGTCCGGGCGCCTGTTCCATCCGGTGTTCCCCATCGCCTGACCTCATCCACCTCCGCGAGAACCCGCATGACCCCGCAACTGGACGTCCTCACCATCGGCGAGCCTCTGGTGCTGTTCGCGGCGCAGCAGCCCGGAGCGCTGGACACCGTCACGGCCTTCACCCGCAGCGCAGCCGGCGCCGAACTCAACGTGGCCACCGGCCTGGCGCGGCTGGGTGTGCGGGTGGGTTATCTCAGCCGCCTGGGCGATGACTCGTTCGGGCGCTTTCTCATGGGGGCCATGGCCCGCGAGGGCATCGATCCCTCCCAGGTCGTGCTGGACCGGGCCCATCCCACCGGGTTCATGCTGAAGTCGCGCAGCGACGACGGCAGCGACCCGCGGATCGAATACTTCCGCCGGGGCTCGGCCGCCAGCCACATGCAGACCGCCGATCTGAACCCGGCCGCCTGCGCCACCGCACGCCACCTGCATCTCACGGGAATCTTCGTCGCCGTCTCCGCCAGCACCCGGGCCCTGGTGTTCGAGCTGGCCGAACAGGCCCGCGCACGCGGACAGACCCTGTCCTTCGACCCCAACCTGCGGCCTTCGCTGTGGCCATCGACCGCCGCCATGGTGGAGACGCTCAACGCGCTCTCGCGTCATGCCGACTGGGTGCTGCCGGGCCTGGCCGAAGGCCAGCTGCTGACCGGGCGCGAGCGGCCCGAGGCCATTGCCGATTTCTACCTCGAACGCGGTGCCCGGGGTGTCGCGGTGAAGCTGGGGGCAGAGGGAGCCTACCTGGCCACGGCAACCACGCGTCGGCATCTGCCCGGGGTGCCGGTGCCGCGCGTGGTCGACACCGTGGGCGCGGGCGACGGCTTCGCCGCAGGCCTCATTTCGGGGCTGCTCGAAGGCCTGCCGGCCGAGGCCGCCGTGGCGCGCGGCAACGCCATCGGGGCGCGTGTGGTCCAGTTTCCAGGCGACAGCGAGGGCCTGCCCACCCGGGCCGAACTCGGCCTGCCCGGATAGGCGCCCGGACCGGCGCTCAGCGCGCCAGCATCCAGGCCGCAGTCTGCCGCACCACCGGGGTCTCCACCCCGTTGAAACCATGGTGGGCCTGGGCCTCGCAGGGGTCGCCCACATCCTGCCCGCCCCGCACCGGCAGCAGGGCGCTGCGCGGGGCGGCGGTCAGGCGTTCGGTGAGCAGGGGCAGATCGGCATAGGCGCACAGCGGGCAGCCATCGCGCTCATGGTGCACCACGAGCACCGGCACCCGGATCGCCTGCAGCGGCAGGGCCGGCACGGCGCGGCTGCGCGGATCCCTGAGAATGGTGGCGCTCAGCACCACACCGTCCGGGCCGGCCGGGCCGGTCAGCTCGGTGGCCGCATAAGCCGCCGATTGCGTGCCGCGACTGGTGCCGACCAGCCAGACGGGCAGCCCGGTGCCTGCGCGCAGCCAGGCGATCACCGCCTTCAAGTCGGCCAGATGCTCGGGCGTCTGACGAAACCCGCTCAGAAAGGGCTGGCGCTGCCGGTCCGAGGGGGCATCCAGCACCGCCACCAGCAGGTCCTGCGCGGCAAACTGCTGGCGCGTTCGCACCAGGAAATTCCCGCCGCCCCATTTCAGGGTGCCATCGCCCTGGATCTGCAAGCCGCCATGCCCCCCGGCCAGCAAAACCACGGCCGCACGGGGCTGGGCGGGTCGCAGCACCAGCAGGCGCTGGGTGACGCCCGGCCGGGTGGGCACATCCACCACCTGGGCCGGCAGCGCCGGGGCAGCCTGCGCCGCCTCGGGCTGCGGCGCAGGTTCGACCGCCGGCAGCAACTCCAGGGCCTGGGCCCGCAGGCCCAGCGCCAGCCCCATCACCAGCCACCCCGTCCGGATCACGCCCATGTCTGCTCCTGCCCATCCGGCCCCGCGCCGGACGCCACCGACAGCATAGCGGCAAACACCCTGGCGCCAGTACACTGCCCGCACACCCGCCCCCTGTCACGCCATGAACCTTGCCCAACCGGCGGCCCTGTTCTTCACGGTCGCCCTGCTGATGGTCACCACCTACTTCCTGCTGGGGTCGGTGCCCCTGCTGATCCTCAAGCACGACAACCCGATGGACGCCAGCTTCATCCGGACCTTCTACAAGACCTACTACCGCATCGCACTGCCGACGGCTGCCGGCGCGACACTGAGCTACCTGCTGGCAGCCCGGCCAGCCTTTGCCCTGGGGGCCGCCGCCAATGCCGCCCTCATCTGGGCGATGCGCGGGCGCTTTCTGCCCCGCATGGCCGAGCTGGCTTCCGGCATGCAGGCCCAGCCGCTGGCGGCCATACCCGCATTCCGGGCGATGCACCGGCGCGCCATCCTGATCAGCCTGGGTCAGCTGGTGGCCATCGTGGGCAGCCTGGGCTTCCTGTGAACGGCCGGTCCGCTCACTTCCAGCTGCGCGTGTAGCGCAGCCCCATCCCCAGCTGGGTAGGCGCCTCGGCATCGTGGCCGGGTTGCAGGCGCAGCTGGCCCAGCAGGCTCAGGCTGGCGCCGCGGCCCAGGGGAGAGGCATAAGCCAGTTCCACATCGCGCTCGGTGCCGCTCGGAGCCAGACCCACCGACTGGGCGGCGTACTGCAGGGAACCGTCGTCCTGGCTTTGCGACACCGCGCTGTAGACCTGCAGATGGCCCGACAGGGTTCTGAGCGGCATGGCCAGCGTCAGGCCCAGGGCGTCGCCGTCGCGCCAGACGTCCTTGCGGGCCAGGCCCAGGCTCCAGGCTGCGGTCCGTGAGGCGCTGGCGCCTTCGATCAGCGAGGCGGCGGCGTTGTCGTAGCCCGCTGTCACACCGACGGTGGCCATGGCAGACAGCGTGGTTTTGGCTGCCACCGGCAGCGAGCCGGCCAGCGACATGAAGGTGGTGCGGCCCTGCGCCTGCAGGGCCAGGGCGCCGGATCCGCCAAAGCCCAGCACCGAGTCGGTCTCCTGCAGCTGGCCCAGCGTCAGCACGCCGGTCACCGACCCGATCTGCTTTTGCAGCTCGACCGTGGCCAGCGAACGGGCGGTCACCGGCGCGCTCGGGTCGACCAGCGTGGCCGGCGTGCTGGCGGCCTGCGTCATCACGCCCCAGCGCAGCACGATGCCGTTGTCCAGGGTGTTGCCGTAACCCAGGTGGGTGGCCGATTCGGCCATGGCGAAATAGGGCGCGTTGAAGCGGCTGCTTTCGCTGCCCAGGTTCAGCGGGGTGGTGCCCGTGGCATCCAGGCCGAAGTACTGACCGGCCGTGCCGCCGGTGCCGAAGCCGAAGCTGTGGCCCCGGTCGTCGGCAAAGCGGTAGCTCATACGGGCGAGCTGGAGCGGTGCTGCGGTGTCCGACTCGTCAGGATGCTCGGCCGGTTGGCCGAACTGTCGGTACTCCGCGGAAAAATTGACGCCCTTGGTGGCGGTGCTGCTGCTGGCCACCGGAATGGCGGTGCTGCCGCTGGCGGTACTGGTGGTGGTGCTGGCCAGGTTGACCACGAAGCCCCGGTTGAACTTGTCCACGGCCACTGCATTCACGCCTTTAAGGCCGGAGGCGAGGCCACCTCTGGGGCTGGCCAGGGCCGAGCCGGCAAAGTTGACGACGGTACCGGTGCGGGTGCCCACATTGAGTCCTCCGATGGGCTGCAGCGAGGCCCCGATATTGACCACCCCCCAGCCGTACACCGGATCGGCCGTGGTGCGGGCGGCGCAGGCGGCCGCGGTCACGGCGGTGCCGCACAGGCGCGTGGCCGACTGGAAGATCACCTGGGCCAGGTCGGGCGCGGTCAAAAAGTTCCAGTTGCTCTTGATCAGCGCCGCCTGCCCGGCCACGATGGGCGTGGCCATGGAGGTGCCCGACATGTAGGCGTAGGCACTCTGCAGGGTCGGCACCGAGTAGCTCGATGCCACATTCACGCCCGGTGCGTACACCGTCCAGTTGGCCAGGGTCGGGTCGACGTTGCTGAAGCTGGCGCGCTGGTTGGCCGCATCGACGGCCCCCACGGCGATGATCTGACCCTTGGCCCAGCTGGCCTTGGCGAACTCGGCCGGCCAGCTGGCCGCATTGCTGAAGCCGTCGTTGCCCAGCGCTGCGGTGATCAGCGCGCCTTTGGTCACGGCGTTCTGGATCGGGGTTTGCAGCGAGAGCGCATTGGCGCCCAGGCTCAGCGAGACGATGGGCGCCTTCTGGGTGTTGACCACCCAGTCGATGCCGCGCTGGATGGTGAGCGTGTCTGAGCTGCCGGTCTGGAACACCTTGGCCATGACCAGCCTGGCACCCGGCGCCACCCCTTCGGTGAGGCTGCCGTTGGCCAGGTTGCCCGCGATCAGACCCGAGACATGGGTGCCGTGGCCGATCTGGTCGGTCACGTCGGTGCCGCCGGTGAAGGCGTTGTAAGTGGCCAGCACCTGGCCCTTGAGGGTGGGGTGGCTGAGCTGCAGGCCGGAATCGACCACCCCCACGGTGACACCGGCGCCGTTGCCGGTGCCCAGCTGGTTGGCATAGGGCCGGCCCAGCTGGGTCATCCAGCCCTGGTAGGAGCGGGCCCGGGTTTCGGCTGCGGTGGGTGCCGCCTTGACCAGGGTGGACACGGTGGTGACCGAGGTGGTGGCCTGCAGCACCAGGCCGGGATCGGGCCCCTCGGTGCCCGACTCGTCGCTCTGCGCGAAGGCCGGAACACACAGGGCAGCCAGAGCCGCCGCGCGCCAGGGTGTGAGAGAGTGCATGAAACGCCGCCTTTCCTGCCGAACCGGCAGATCTCCGAACCATTCAGGGAGGGCGACGCCAACCGCGCAGGACCATGACGACGGCCCCGACCGGCAACCCCGCTGGCATGGCACTGCGTGACAGCACCGAAGCCCGGAAGCTTTGCGTCCCCGGCTTTCGCCGGGTTTGCCCTTGTCAGCCTGGCCCGGTAGGGGCCCGCTGCGCTGACCGCGGTCGCCGGCCGGCTGGACCCGGCCTGCGACGACCGCAGTGTAATGGCCGGCCTACCGGTGGGCAAGCGCTGTGCCGCGATGGTCGTCCACAGTCATGGACAGCGGGACAGGGCTGAGCGGCGTCAAGGCTGAGCATCCGCAGCGTCCAGGCGGTCCAGTACGGCCAGCGCCTTTTGCACCTCCCCCGTGGCCGCCATGGCGCGAAAGTGGTTCTCGGTATCCCAGGCCGCCAACGCATGGGCGCTGAGTTGTTCCACCAGCTTGTTCATGCTCAGACCCCGGCTTTGCGCCAGCGACTTGAGCCGCTGCGCCGTGTCGTCGGGCAGCCGTATGGTCAGGGTACTCATTGCCATTCCTCCAGACATTGAGCGGGTGTCAGCACCCGCAGATTTCCCAAGTGCAACGCACCGCCGCGCAGATCCCGCAAATTGTGGGTCACGATGGCCGCCGCTCCGCCAGCCAGCGCCAGTTCGATCATATGGTTGCCAGCGGACGCCATGGGCGCCGCGCCCCCGCACTGCTTAACACCCCGGCCCCGGCGCCACTGCCGCACCAGGTTGGCGTTCAGGCCAAATGACAAGGCCACTGCGGCTACCGATGCGCCCGGCACGCTGCAGGCCAACAAAACCTCCCGCTTGAACTGTGCGCTGTGCCGACGCCGAGGCAGATTGCGATGGGATTCCATTTGCTGTCCATCTCACTTTGATGGACAGCAATCGTGACTTGTTCAACCGCAAACTCAAAAAGGGATGCCCAGTCACCCCCTCTCACCCCGGATAGCTACACTCCAGCTGGTCGAGTGTGAGTACAACAGCGAGGTTGTAGCTCCCCCTCTCACCCCGGATAGCTACACTCCTGATCATCACAATCGCCAGCTTGTGACGCGTTGTAGCTCCCCCTCTCACCCCGGATAGCTACACTCATTTCAGCGTATCTTGAGCGTGAAGGCAAAGTTGTAGCTCCCCCTCTCACCCCGGATAGCTACACTCGGGCATTGCGCTATCCGACATCTCAACCGCGTTGTAGCTCCCCCTCTCACCCCGGATAGCTACACTCGGAACCGGATCAGGAAGCAGCGTGAGAAAGGTCGTAGCTCCCCCTCTCACCCCGGATAGCTACACTCCCAGCGCGCAGGTCTTCGCCGTCTTGCACAGTTGTAGCTCCCCCTCTCACCCCGGATAGCTACACTCCGAGGCCGGCGAGATGACCGTCAAGCCCGAGTTGTAGCTCCCCCTCTCACCCCGGATAGCTACACTCGCATTCAATGCCTTCATCCGTGCCCGTGACGTTGTAGCTCCCCCTCTCACCCCGGATAGCTACACTCAGCGATTCAGAACACGCCGTCTGTTGCCCTGTTGTAGCT
>VERU01000347.1 GCA_018882485.1 Rhodoferax sp.
ACCGAGAACCAGGCCAGACGGATGGGCTTCTTGCCGAAGTGGCCCATGTCGGCATACAGGGCTTCGCCCCCGGTGACGCAGAGCACCACAGCGCCGAGGATGATGAAGGTGGTGCCCGGGTGGTTCCAGATGAAGCCGATGGCGTGGTGCGGGCTGAGCGCCCACAAAATCTCAGGGTGGGAGGCAATATGCGCCACCCCCAGCAGCGCGATGCAGGCAAACCAGACCAGGGTGATGGGGCCGAAGAATCGGCCGATGCCCGTGGTGCCGCGCTTTTGCACCGCAAACAGGGCAAACAGGATGAGCAGCGTGAGGGGGATCACGGCCCGCTTGAAGGCCGGAGACACGACCTCCAGGCCTTCGACCGCCGACAACACCGAAATGGCCGGGGTGATCACGCCATCGCCATAGAACAGGCAGGTGCCGAACACACCCACCAGCAACAGCACGCGGCGCAGCGCCGGTCGGTCCTTGACCGACTGCGAGGCCAGCGCCAGCATGGCCACCAGACCGCCTTCGCCGTTGTTGTCGGCCCGCAGCACCAGCACCACGTACTTCAGGGAGACGATGACCGTCAGGGTCCAGAAGAAGATGGACAGGATGCCGTAGATATTGGCCGGAGTGAACGGCACATGGCCGGATCCGAAGACTTCCTTGACGGCATACAGCACACTGGTGCCGATGTCGCCGTAAACGACGCCGATGGCGCCGAGCGTGAGGGCTGCGAGCGAGGATTTGGACGCTGACACACTGTGGCCCCGGTCGACTCGGCCGGGGTTCCGTTCGATGCGAAGCCGCTATTGTGCGCTGCCGCGCATCGTCCGGCCGGGCGTCAGCCGAAGTTCTCGGCCTCGGGGTCGGTGGCCTCCAGCTCGTAGCTGGAGGCCAGCATGGCCAGCCGGGCCACCACGCCATACATGTAGAAGCGGTTGGGTGCGCTGGCCCCCGGCTTGACACCCGGCTGGGGGAGACGGGCGCTGTGGTCAAAGGCCAGCGGAACAAACACCGCCCCGGGGGCGTTCAGGTTCTCGTCCACGCCGCGCTCGGCATGCACCCGGTAGAAACCGCCCACCACGTAGCGGTCCATCAGGTAGACCACCGGCTCGGCCACCGCTTCGTTGATGCGTTCCTTGGTGAGCACCCCCTCCTGAACCAGGTAATCCTGAGTGCCGGGTGCGCCCCCATGGCTGCGCAGCAGCTCGCCGATGCCTTCAACCTGGCGGGCATCGTGCACGGTGACGATGCCCCGGCCATGGCTGCCGTTGTCGGTCTTGACCACCGCAAAGGGCTTTTCCTTGATGCCGTATTCCTTGTACTTGCGCCGCACGCGCGCCAGCACGGCATCGACATGTCCGGCCAGCGTTGCACAGCCTTGGCGGGTGTCCGCGTCCAGCCCGGGGGCACGCTCCGATAGGGGCGTGATCAGCCAGGGGTCGATACCCAGCAGCTTGCCCAGCCGCTTGGCAACCTCTTCATAGGCCCGGAAATGGGCGCTCTTGCGCCGTGTCGCCCAGCCTGCGTGCAACGGCGGCAGCAGGTACTGCTCGTGAAGTTCCTCCAGGATACCGGGCACACCGGCACTCAGGTCGTTGTTCAGCAGGATGGTGCAGGGATCGAAGTCCTTGACCCCCAGGCGGCGCTTGCCGCGCACCACCGGGTCGAGGGTGATGCTCTCGCCGCCCGTCAACTCCACGGACAGCGGCTTCTTGAGCGCCGGATCGATGGATCCGATGCGCACATTCAGGCCCGCCATGTGGAAGATGCGCTGCAGCTGGGCCAGGTTGGCCTGGTAGAAGCTGCTCTGCCGGTTCTCCGGGATCAGCAACAGGTTGCGCGCCTCGGGACAGATTTTTTCAATGGCCGCCATCGCCGCCTGCACCGCCAGCGGCAGCATTTCGGGTGTCAGGTGGTTCCAGCCGCCGGGAAACAGGCTGGTGTCCACCGGCGAGAGCTTGAAGCCGGCGTTGCGCAGATCCACCGAGGTGTAGAACGGCGGAGTGTGTTCCATCCACTCCAGGCGGAACCAGCGCTCGATGGCGGGCATGGAATCCAGCACCCGCTGCTCCAGCTCATTGATCGGGCCGGTGAGGGCGGTGACAAGATGGGGAACCATGGGTGAACTCCAGATAGCGGCCGGGGGGGCGCGCAAAGATGATCGGTCAGTTGGGGCCGAACGCCGGTTCCTCAAGTGCGCAGGTTACCGTCGCCCAGCACCACGTACTTGAGCGAGGTCAGGCCCTCGATGCCCACCGGACCGCGGGCGTGGAACTTGTCGGTGGAGATGCCGATCTCGGCGCCCAGTCCGAATTCGAAGCCATCGGCAAAGCGGGTGCTGGCATTGACCATCACACTGGCGGAATCGACCTCACGCAGGAAAGTCTGGGCATGCATGTGGTCGCGCGTCACGATGCTGTCGGTGTGGTGGCTGGAGTAGTGGTTGATATGGGTGATGGCCTCATCCAGCCCGGCCACCACCTTGATGCTGATGACGGGGGCCAGATACTCTTCGAACCAGTCGCTCTCCTGGGCCGGCACCACGACCGCTCCTGGATTGATAGCTAAAAATCCAGTATCCACGGGGCCTGACAGGCTTTTTTGCCCCAGGATTTCGAGGGTTCTCGGGCAGCCACGCATCTCCACACCCTTGGCCGCGAACACCGCACCGATGCGCGGCAGGAATGCTGGCGCCACGCCTTGCGCCACCAGCAGCCCCTCGGCGGCATTGCAGGGGCTGTACTTCTGGGTCTTGGCGTTATCGACCACGGCGACTGCCATGTCGAGGTCGCAGGGGTCGTCCACGTACACATGGCAATTGCCGTCGAGGTGCTTGATGACCGGCACCCGGGCCTCGGCGCTGATGCGCTCGATCAGGCCCTTGCCGCCGCGCGGGATGATGACGTCGACATACTCGGGCATGGCGATCAGCTGGCCCACCGCCGCGCGGTCGGTGGTCTGCACCAGCTGCACCGCGTCGGCCGGCAGGCCGGATTCTTCGAGTGCCTGCTGCACCAGCCGGGCCAGCGCCTTGTTCGACTCGATCGCCTCCGAGCCGCCGCGCAGGATGCAGGCGTTGCCGCTCTTGATCGACAGGCTCGCGGCCTCGATCGTGACATTGGGCCGGCTCTCGAAGATCATGCCGAAGACGCCGATCGGCACCCGCATCTGGCCGACGCGGATGCCGCTGGGCTGCTGCTTCATGCCGATGATCTCGCCGATCACGTCGGGCATGGCGGCGAGCTGCTCGCAGCCCTCGGCGCAGGTCTCGATCACCTTCGGCGTCAGCTTGAGGCGGTCGACCATCGGCTCGGACAGGCCGGCGGCGCGCGCGCGCTCCAGGTCCCGGGCGTTGTCGAGCTGCAGCGGCTCGACGTTGGCGCGCAGCAGCGTGGCGAGCGCGCGCAGCGCGGCGACCTTGCGCGCGGCGCTGGCCTTGGCCATCAGGGCGGAGGCAGCCTTGGCCTGCTGGCCCAGGCGCTGCATCAGTTCGGCGGGGGATTCGGTGTTCATGGCCGCGATTTTCTCACCGCGGCGGCTTGCGTGCGCGGGTTCAGCGCGACCTGTCGCTCGGCGCGCGCGAGAGATCGTTGTTCTCGGCCACCAGCAGCTGCAGCAGCTCCATGAACTGCCGCCGCTGCTCGGGGCTCAGCGGCTCCAGGATGCGCTCCTGCG
>VERU01000348.1 GCA_018882485.1 Rhodoferax sp.
GACCGGTACCGGTCAGGTGCCGGTACAGGGGGGCGAGGGGCGGTGCGCCCAGCAGCCGTTCCCAGGGAAGCGGCAGCAGCGCCTCATCGAGTTGCAGGTGCAACGGACCCGGTGACAGCCGGGACCGTATCCCGTCGATCAGGGGGGCCAGGTTCGCGGGCAGATACCGGGCCATCGTGCCCGGGTCGCCGCTTGCGGCCACCGCGGTCTTCCAGGTGGCCAGGCCATCGGCCGTCAGTGGGCCGTGGCGGATGCGTCCGACACCCCGGCCGTCGCTCAGGCAGGCGCTGAGCAGGTCATCGGACCACTGGAGCGTCAGGATCACGACCTGAGCCGAATCAGCCAACAGCATAGCCTGCGTCTCCTCCCTGGACCGTCTGCCCTGGAATTTAACGCAATCCAGGGCCTGGGGCCGGGTCAGCTCGGGCCGGCCGGCACGATTCAGCGGTGCCGGAACACCGGTTTGCGCTTGTTCACGAAGGCGTCCATGCCTTCCTTCTGGTCCGCTGTGGCAAACAGCGCGTGGAACAGGCGGCGTTCGAACATCAGGCCGTCGTTGAGCGTGCCCTCGAAGGCGCGGTTGATGGTTTCCTTGGCCGCAATGGTTGCCAGCTGGGAATGGTCGCAAATCGTCAGGGCCACGGCCAGGGCTTCGTCCATGAGCTGGGCCAGGGGCACCACCCGGCTCACCAGACCGGACCGCTCCGCCTCCTGGGCGTCCATCATGCGTCCGGTCAGGGTCAGATCCATGGCTTTGGCCTTGCCCACGGCGCGGGGCAGGCGCTGGGTCCCGCCGGCGCCTGGAATGATGCCCAGCTTGATTTCAGGCTGGCCGAAGCGCGCGTTGTCGGCCGCAATCAACAGGTCGCACATCATGGCCAGTTCACAGCCGCCGCCCAGTGCGAAGCCGCTGACCGCTGCGATCACCGGTTTGCGCACGCTGCGGATCTGCTCCCAGTTGCGGGTGATGAAGTCCTGCCCATAGGCATCGGCGAAGCTGTAGCCCGCCATGGCGCCGATGTCGGCCCCGGCTGCAAAGGCCTTTTCGCTGCCGGTGATGATCATGCAGCCGATGGTCGGGTCGGCGTCAAAGGCCTTGAGGGCGGCGCCCAGCTCGTTCATCAGGCCGTCGTTCAGGGCGTTGAGCTGTTTGGGGCGGTTCAGCGTGATGACGCCGACCTTCTCGGCTTCGGTGCGGACCTGGATGAATTCGTGGCTCATGGCTGTTGCGCAAAGTTGGGGTAGACCCGGGGCCGGGCCGTCGCACTATACCGAACCCGGACCGCAGGCCCGGGCCTGGTCGTCGTGCACGGGCTGCGCACCCAGCCACCCGGCGGCCAGCCCGGGCTCCCGCACGCTCGGGCGCCACACCCGCTGGTCCGAGGGCAGGCGCAGCGGCAGCTCGAGGATGCGCCTGTCCCGCGCCACCCAGGCCGTGGTGTGGCGCTGCAGGCCCAGGTACAGGGGCAGGTCATCCAGCCGGGTGAGGCGCCAGCGCTCGCCCGTGGCGGGATCGCCCACCGCGATCCATTCGTCCCCGGGCGCCATGCCGGCCTGTTCGGCCGCACCGCCGCGCAACACGTTCTTGATCGTGATCCCGGCACCCTCGGTGACCCGTATCCCCAGCTGCTGCGCCAGTGGCGCCGGGTCGGTGGCGGCCAGCACCCCGATGCCCTCGAGCAATTGCGGCACCGGCAGCTCGTCGGTGCCGTGCACCCAGCGTCCCAGCTCGCGGGCGTAGGAACGTCCGCCCAGCCTCGACAGTTCGGCCAGCAGGTCCGATTCGGTCATGGGGCCGCCGGCACAACGCCGCCACAGCCCGCGCATGACGGTGTCCAGTGTGGTGCGTCGCTCGGCACGCAGGGTCAGGTCCAGGCACAGGGCGACGAGGGCCCCCTTGGTGTAGTAGCTGACCGTGTTGTTGGGCGTGTTCTCATCGGGTCGGTAGTAACGGGTCCAGGCGTCGAAACTGGCCTGGGCCACGCTCTGCACCCGGCGTCCCGGGGTTTGAACCACCTGGTTCAGCGTCTTGGCCAGCTGTTTGAGGTATCCGGCATCGTCCAGCAGACCCGCGCGGCGCAGCAGCAGGTCGTCGTAGTAGCTGGTGAACCCTTCGAAGAACCAGAGCAGCTCCGAGTGGTTTTCGCGGCTGTAGTCGTAGCGGCCGAATTCGGCTGGCCGCAGCCGCTTCACGTTCCAGGTGTGGAAATACTCGTGGCTGATGAGCCCGAGCAGGGTGGTGTAACCTTCGGACTGGTTCGGTTTGTCCGGCATCGTCCGGGAAAGGCTGTGGCGCGGCAGGTCCCTGCGGGCGCATATCAGCGCCGTGGACTGGCGGTGTTCCAGACCGCCATAGCCCTCGTCGACGGCGTTGAGCAGGAACAGGTAGGACCGGAAGGGCATGGTCTGGCGCGCCCGGCCGGGCCCGGCTGCAGGGTGCCAGAAGCGGATCTGTTCCTCGCAGATGGCCCGCGTGTCATCCAGCAGGCGCTGCCCGTCGAATCCGGGCGGCGCACCGGCCACCACGAAACGGTGGGGTATCCCTCCGGCCTTGAAGCGACCGATCCAGAAAGCGCCCAGTTCGAACGGGCTGTCCACCAGCTCGTCGTAGTCCGAGGCGAGGTAGCTGCCAAAGCCCCGTTCGTCGATGTGCAGGGGGGACAGGCTGGTGGCGACCTGCCAGTCCGCCGGGGCGCCACCGGGCGCGAGATCCAGTTGGTGGGGGTCCGCTTCCTGGCCGTGCACCCGCAGCAGCAGGCTGGTCCCGTTGAAGAAGCCGCGCTGCGAGTCCAGCCAGGCCGAACGCACCGACGCGTCGAAGGCCACCACCTGGTAGTGCAATTCCAGAGGGAGGCCGGTTCGGCTGCGGACTTGCCAGCTGCATTTGTCCAGCTGCCGGACCGCGATGCGCCGGCCGGCCTGCAGGGCCTGCAGGGCCTGCAGGTTGCGCGCGAATTCGCGCACCAGGTAACTGCCCGGTATCCAGACCGGCAGGCTGACGGTTTGTTCAGCCGCGGGTTCGGGCACCGTCAGCACCACCCGGTACAGGTGCCGATGCAGGTCCAGGGGTTCCACCCGGCAGCGGATCGGGCTCATGGGGTCCGGGGTCTGGCTTCGTTGAGGTATTTCTCCACGTCCGCAGCGCCGATCGCACCGGGTACGCGCGTGCCGTCGGCAAACACCAGGGTGGGGGTGCCCGAGATGCGCAATTTCCGACCCAGTTCGATGTTTCGCGTCAGTGCAGCGGTGTCGCAGGACGCGCCAGGCGGTGCCTGATCGCGGATCATCCAGTCGTGCCAGGCCCGGGCACGGTCCCGCGAGCACCAGATCGCCCGCGATTTCTCGACCGAGTCCGCTCCGAGGATGGGATACAGGAACAGGTGCACCGTCACGTTATCGACCTTTTGCAGCTCGCGTTCGAATCGCTTGCAGAAGCCGCAGTTGGGGTCTTCAAACACCGCCACCCGACGTTTGCCGTCGCCCCGTACCAGGGTGAAGGCGTCTTTCAGCGGCAACGCATCGAAGGGGATGGCGGTCAGCCGCTCGATCCGCTCTTCGGTGAGGTTGCGCCGCTGCCGGGTGTCGATCAGGTTGCCCTGCAGCAGGAAATTGCCGTCGGCATCGGTGTAGTAGATATC
>VERU01000349.1 GCA_018882485.1 Rhodoferax sp.
CTCTCGATGCGCTCGTCCTTGTGGCTGACCAGTTGCATCAGCGAGCCCGAACCCAGCACGGCCACCGCCTTGACGGGGATGCCCTGGGCGCGGGCGATGATCGGGGTGTCGCCGATGGCGCCACCGATCACGGCATTGCCGGCACCCACCTGCTTGGCCACGTCCACACCACCGCGCCCGGTGACGAATTCCACCTCCAGCCCCTCGGCGGCGTAATAGCCCTTGGCCTGCGCCAGCATCCACGGACCGAAAGCCGGCAGCGTCCCGGGTGCAGGCAGCAGGTAGGTGATTTTTTGCAGCTGGGCGTGCGCGGCCAGCGGGACCAGCAACGCGCCCAGGCCCAGAACGGCCAGGCAGGCACGGCGGGTGGCGGACAGGGTGAAGGATGGCATGGCGGTTGTCTCCGGCGTTGAGGGGTGGGTGGGTGAAGGATGCGGGGGTCAGCCTGGCGGCAGGCGCAATTCAGTGCACATGGGTGTTGGCATCGAGCTTGAGCAGGTCCATCAGCCGGGCCACAAGGCGGCCCAGGTCGTCGTGCTTGCGGCGCTTCATGGGGTTGTGGCGCTCGGGCAGGCTCACCGTGATCTGCTCCACGATGGTGCCGGGCCGCTCGCTCATCACCAGAATGCGGTCCGACAGCGCCACCGCCTCGGCCAGGTCGTGGGTGATGAACAGCACGGTCTTGCCCTCGCTGGCCACGGTCTGCGCCAGATCCTGCTGCAGGATCATCTTGGTCTGGGCGTCCAGCGCCGAAAACGGCTCGTCCATCAGCAGCACCAGCGGGTCCACCGCCAAGGTGCGGGCCAGCGCCGCACGCTGGCGCATGCCGCCCGAGAGCTGGTGCGGGTAATGGGCGCCAAAGCCGTCGAGGTGGCACTGGTGCAGCAGGCGGGTGGACACCCGTGCCCGCTCCGTGCTGGCCACGCCGCGCAGTTCCAGACCGAATTCGATGTTCTGTGCAATCGTGCGCCAAGGCATCAGCAGGTCTTTTTGCAGCATGAAGGCCACGTGTGCGTTGGGACCTGCCACGGTCTCGCCATCCACCGCCACCTGGCCGGCGCTGGGCTTGGCCAAGCCCGAGCCCATGTTGAGCAAGGTGCTCTTGCCGCAGCCCGAGGGTCCGATGATGGACACCACCTCGCCCGGCTGCACGGCAAAGTTGACGTCGGTCACGGCCAGCACCTCGCCCGAGCGGCCGCGCGCTGCGAAGCGCTTGGCCACGCCCTGGAAGGCGATGGCGGGGGTGCTCACGCGCCGGCCTTGGCAGGGGGCACTTGCAGCTGCACCCGGCCCTGCTGCACACGGACCGCAAAGCATTGCAGGTCGCGCTGGCCGATCTCGTTCAGGCACTTGCCACTGGCGATGTCAAAGCGCGCTGCATGCAGCGGGCACTCGATCACGCCGTCTTCCTGGAACCCCTGCGACAGCAGCGCATCAGCGTGGGGACACACGTCCTCCACCGCATGCACGGTCTCGCCCAGCAGGAACAGGCCGATCTTCTGGCCCTGCACCTCCACCCCGGTGGGGAAGTCGGGGTCCAGCTGGTTCAGGGCAGCCACGTCGTGCCACGGGTGGTCTGCATCGGCAAGGTCGGTCATGCGGGCGTCCTGGGAGGATACGAACAAGATACGAAATTTATGTTTCGCTAAAGAAACAATGGTTCGCTAATGACTCATTATTTGGCCAGGGCGCCAGGTCGTCAAGCGATTTTTGGGGCTTTCAAGGTTCTGTCTGCACCCATCCAGGCGGACCGAACCGGGGCAAACGGGCTGCGCCCTTATCGATACCGCGCCGGCCGTTTTTCCAGAAAGGCGGCGATGCCCTCCTGCGCATCCGGCGTCAGCGCGCCGGCAGCCATGATCTCGCTGGCCAGGGCGTAGGCCTGCGGCTGGGCCAGTTCCATCTGGCGGTAATAGGCCTGTTTGCCCATGGCCTTGGACTCGGTGCTGCCTCGGGTGGCGCGCTGGATCAGGTCCAGCGTGGCCGCTTCGAGCTGGTCCGGCGGCACGGCGCGGTTGATCAGGCCCCAGTCGGCGGCGGTGGCCGCGTCGATGGCGTCGCCGGTCATGGCCAGTTCGAGGGCGCGTTTGCGGCCGATGTGGCGCGCCACGGCCACCAGCGGCGTGTGGCAGAACAGGCCGGCCTTGCCCCCGGGCAGGGCAAAGGCCGCGGTGTCGGCGGCAATGGCCAGGTCGCAGGTGGCCACCAGCTGACAGCCAGCGGCCGTGGCCAGCGCGTGCACCCGGGCGATCACGGGCTGCGGCAGGGCCTGCAAGGTGTCCATCATGCGGGTGCACACGGCAAACAGCTCGCGCGCCTGCGCCAGGCTGGCGCCGGCCATGTCGGCAAAGTTGTGCCCGGCCGAGAACACCGGCCCGTTGGCCGCCAGGATCACGCCGCGCGCCGCGCTGCGTCCCACCGCCTGCAGCGCCTCGGTCAGCTCCAGCATCAGCGGCAGGCTCAGGGCATTGCGTTTGTCGGGCCGGTTCAGGGAGAGTGTGGTGATGCCGTCGGTGGTGCTGACGGTGAGGTGTGAGGGGGTCATGATCGGTGTCCTGCGGCCCGGGTCGCCTTCAGTGCAGCGTGTCGGCCATGGCCTCGCCCAGACGGATGGGGCGGCCCGGCGTCCAGTCCGGATTCAAACGCAGCCCCCCCCGGGGGAACAGCAGGATCACGGTGGAGCCGAGCAGAAAGCGCCCCATCTCCTCGCCTTGACGCAGCCGCACCGGGGTCTGCGCATAGTCCCAGGTGCGCACCTGGCCCGGGCGCGGCGGGTTGACCACGCCATGCCAGACGGTGGCCATGCTGCCCACGATGGTGGCCCCCACCAGCACCAGCGCCAGGGGGCCGAGGGCGGTGTCGAACTCGCAGACCACCCGTTCGTTGCGGGCGAACAGACCCGGTACGCCGCGCGCGGTGGTGGGATTGACCGAAAACAGCGCCCCCGGCACATGGGTCATGCGGATCAGCCGGCCATCGCAGGGCATGTGGATGCGGTGGTAGTCACGCGGGCTCAGGTAGAGCGTGGCGAACAGGCCGTCGGTGTAGGCGCTGGCGCGCCGGGCGTCGCCACCCAGCAGCGCCGTGGTGGTGTAGTGGTGGCCCTTGGCCTGGAAGATGCGGTCTCCGGCCACCGGGCCCAACTGGCTGATGGCGCCGTCGACCGGGCAGGTCAGGACCGCTGCGGCCTGAGGTCTCGCACCGGGCCGCAGCGCACGCGTGAAGAAATCATTGAACGAGGCGTAGGCCTGCGGTCCGGGTTCGGCGGCCTCCGACATATCCACCCGGTAGCGCCGGATGAAGGCTCGGATGGCAGCCGTGGTGAAACGGCCAGCACGGGCACCGGCCAGCCGGCCGGCCAGCACCGTGAGCAGCTGCTTGGGCAGCAGATACTGGGGCAGGACGGCGAGGCGATCGGACATGGCGCGAGGGTCGGCGGGCCGGCCTGCCGACGGGCAGACCCTGCCGGGCATTGTAGCCAGCCCCGGTTTTCCGAATGATTTCGGGGCTTAACCCCCGTGAATATTGAATAGTTTGCTACATTAAATATAGCTTTCCCACTCCCCACTCCCCCCTGGACGCACGGGTGCGACGCGACCGATGCCGGGCGGCGGGCCC
>VERU01000350.1 GCA_018882485.1 Rhodoferax sp.
GCGGTGGTCTGGTGCTGGTGCCCGCGCTGTTCGCGACTTTTCCGGCCGCCCATCCGGCCACGCTGTTCGGCAACAACAAGGCGGCTTCGGTCTGGGGCACCGGTTTCGCCACCTGGCAGTACAGCCGGCGGGTGCAACTGCGCTGGCACAGCCTGTTGCCGGCTGCCCTGGCCGGCTTCGTTGCGTCCTTCGGCGGGGCTTGGCTGGTGACCGTGGTCTCGCCCGGTTTCCTGCGGCGCCTGCTGCCGCTGGTGTTGCTCGCCGTGCTGCTGTACACCTTGGCCCGCAAGGACCTGGGGCGCCTGCACGCACCTCGTTTCGCGGGCTCCGCCGAGGCGCTGCTGGCGGCCGCCGTGGGGTCGGTCGTCGGCTTTTACGATGGTTTTTTCGGCCCGGGAACCGGCAGTTTTCTGGTGTTCCTGTTTGTGCGGCTGCTGGGCTACGACTTCCTCAACGCCTCGGCCTCCGCCAAGCTGGTCAACACTGCCACGAATCTGGCGGCCCTGATCCTGTTTGCTTCGCGCGGACATGTCTGGTGGCCCCTGGCGGCCTCGATGGCCCTGGCCAATGTCGCAGGCAGCCTGATCGGTACCCGGCTGGCGCTGCGCCACGGTGCGGGTTTCGTGCGGGGCGTGTTCATCCTGGTGGTCAGCGCCCTGATCCTCAAGACCGGCGCGGACGCCTGGCTGCGTTGATTTCGCGCAAAACCCGTGCACTCATAGGTATTTGGTTTTTGGGGTTTTATCCATCAGAATCCATAATGGCTAATTGTTACTCGGTAGTCAAAAAGGGCGCGTCAGATGCCCGGTTCGTTGGTGGACCACGTACCACGTGGACTGGGGGACCCCATCGCTCGCTCGTGCAACTCGCTGAACCACATCTTTCGCACCGTCTGGAACGATGCGCTGGGAGCCATGGTGGCCGTGGCCGAGATCGACGGTGCGGCCGCTGGCCGCTCCGTAGGGAGGCGGCGCAGGGGAGTACGCGCAGCGGCGGCCCCTGAACCCCCGCCGCGCCTGGGCCTGCTCGGCTTGAGCCTGGCCCTGGCCCTGGTCGGCGTGTCCGGCTCCAGCGCCTGGGCCAACCCCGGCGGCGCCAGCGCCATCGTCGGCAGCGCCAGCCTGAGCACCCAGGGCAACACCCTGACGGTGACCACCCAGAACGGCCCCGGCCTGAACCACTCCGCCCTGAACTGGCAGAGCTTCTCCATCCCCACGGGCAGCACCACCCACTTCCTGCAGCCCAGCGCCGGCAGCACCGTCATCAACCGCGTGCTCGGCAGCGACCCCTCCCAGATCTACGGCACCCTCTCCAGCAACGGCCGCCTCGTGCTCGTCAACCCCGCGGGCATCACCGTGGGCGCGGGCGCCTACGTCGACACCGCCGGCTTCACCGCCTCCACCCTGCGCATGAGCGAGGCCGACGCCCTGGCCGGGCGGCTGCGCTTTGGCGACGCCAGCGTGCCCGCGGGCCTGAGCGTGGCCGGGCGCATCCTGGCGCGCAGCGGCGACGCCGTGCTCATCGCCCCCAGCCTCGACATCGGCGCCGACGCCCTCATCCAGGCCCCCGACGGCAGCACCCTGCTGGCGGCCGGGCGCCAGCTCGAGATCACCGCACGCGGACTCGAAGGCATCCACTTCCAGCTGCAGGCTCCGACCGACCAGGCCCTCAACCTGGGCACCCTCAGCGGCAACGCGGTCGGCATCTTTGCCGGCACCCTCCGGCACAGCGGGCAGATCCGGGCCGACGCCGTCACGGTCGACGGCGGGCGCATCGTGCTCAAGGCCGCCGGTGACGCCTGGGTGCGGGGTGCGGGCCGTCTGGTGGCCCGGGCCAAAGACGCGGCCGGCCAGGAAACCGGAGGCCGCATCGACGTGCTGGGCCAGCGCGTGGGCCTGACCGATCAGGCAGTGCTCGACGCCTCGGGCGCGGCCGGCGGCGGCGTGGTGCGGGTGGGAGGCGACTACCAGGGCAAGAACCCCGATGTGCCCAACGCCACGGCCACCTACATGGGCCCGGAGGTGCAGATCCGGGCCGATGCGCAGCAGCAGGGCGATGGCGGGCGGGTGATCGTGTGGGCGGATGACCGCACGGCGGCCTACGGCCGCATCAGCGCGCGCGGGGGCGAGCAGGGCGGTAATGGGGGGTTTGTGGAGGTGTCGGGTGGACAAGGGTTGCGGTTCTCGGCCATCGTGGATCTGCGTGCGCTGAACGGCCAGGCCGGCTTGCTGCTGCTGGATCCGCGCGACATCCGGATCGATCTGGAACAGGCCGGGACCGTACCGCTGTCCGACGTGGATGCTTTTGCCGACCTGGCGGGCTCGGATGCGGTAGTCAGCGTAGCGGCCCTCGCCGCCGCCACCGGTACGGTACAGCTGAAGGCCACGCGCGATATCCTGTTTCAGGCACCGGTCACCCTGACGGCCAATCACGTGGGTTTGTCGGCCCAGGCCGGCCGCCATGTGCAGGTGAGTGCGGCCATTGCCACCCAAGGGGGCGCCGTCTCCCTGGTGGCCAACGATCCCGCTTCGGGCCAGGCCAACGGGGCGGGCGAAGTCAGCGTCAGCGCGCCGATCACCACCCTCGGCGGCGGTATCACCCTGCGCTCCCATGCGCTGGCTGCGCAGGCCACATCGGGTGCCGGCGTCCGGCTCGATGCGGCTTTGGTCGCCGGATCGGGCGCCATCACGCTGGAGGGGGTCAACAGTGGCATTCTTCAGACGGGCGGCTATCTGCAGGCGGGCTCGTTGCAGGCGCAAGCGGGTGGCGGCGACCTGCAACTGGATCGCGCAGGCAATCAGGTGGGCAGCGTGAACCTGACTGCCACCGGAGCCCTGAGTCTGGTGGATTCGGGGGCATTGAATGTCAGCGCGTTCAGTCTGGGGTCCAGCAAGAACCTGAGCCTGGTGGCCGGAGGTGCCCTGAGCCTGCCGTCTGGTGCGATCGACACGGGCAGTGCCAACCTGAGCCTGAGCAGCGGGGGTACGCTGAGCACGCCAGGGGCCCTGTCGGGCGCGAACGTGACGCTCTCAGGCGCCACCGGGTTGACGCTGGGCCACAACGTCACGGCCAGCGGCACGCTCAGCCTGAGCGCGGCCACCAGCGGAGGCATCAGCCAGACGGCCGGTGCGATCACGGCCACGGGGGCCACCACGGTGACGGCCGGTGCAGGTGCTGCGGTCAGCCTGAACCAGAGCGGCAACAACTTTTCCAGCGTGGCCGTGACGGCCGCCACCAGTGCGGTGACGCTGCGCGACAGCAACGCCCTGGTGCTGGGCAGCACCTCGGCGGCGAGCCTGACGGTGGTGAGCGGCGGCTCGCTCACCCAGAGCGGCGCACTGACCGTCACGGGGGCCACCGACCTGACGGCCACGGCGGGTGACATCACACTGGGCACTGCCAGCAACAATTTCAACACCGTGTCGGCATCTGCTGCGGCGGGTTCCCTGAGTCTGACCGACAGCAACGCGCTGACGATGACGGCACTGACTCTGGGGTCCAGCAAGAACCTGAGCCTGGTGGCCGGAGGTGCCCTGAGCCTGCCGTCTGGTGCGATCGACACGGGCAGTGCCAACCTGAGCCTGAGCAGCGGGGGTACGCTGAGCACGCCAGGGGCC
>VERU01000351.1 GCA_018882485.1 Rhodoferax sp.
GTGTTGCAGCTGGTAAAGCCCACCAGGATGTTGCCCTTGGCGTCGCAGACGTTGTCGGTGTGCCGGAAGCCCAGGTCGTCCACGTAGGTGGACAGGACCTTCTTCACATCCGGGTGCCACAGGCCGAAATGGCCGAGCCGCACTGCCTTGAAAGGCCGTGCCAGTCGCACGCCACCGACTTCGTAACTGCCACTTTCCGATGCCATCATCGACTGCTCCTGCTGCGGGTTCATCTGACCGAATCCGCCGGATGCTAGTGGCCGGGGTCAACCCCTGACAAATGCCAAATGCAGCGGGCGTATGCACGCCGGGCATGGCTGGGGCGCCCCTCGGGCGACGGGCTAGTTCCGCAGCCGCAGCGCCGCGGCCCGGCGGTGCCCCTCCATGCCTTCGGTGGCGCTCTGGCGGATCGCCGGCGGGGCCACGGCGGCCACGCCGGCGGCGTCGAGCCACTGGTGGGTGCAGACCTTGACATACGAGCCCACCCACAGCCCGCCGGTGTAGCGGCCTGCGCGCATCGTGGGCAGGGTGTGGTTGGTGCCGCAGCATTTGTCGGAATAGACCACGCTGGCCTGCGGGCCGATGAACAGGGATCCGTAGTTGCGCAGGCGCTGCGCCGTGGCATGGGGGTCGCGGGTGTGCACCTGCAGGTGCTCGGCGGCGACGTGGTCGGCATAGGCCAGCAGGGTGGCCTCGTCCGGGCACAGGGCGATTTCGCCATGGTCGCGCCAGGCCGGTGCCGCCACACCGGCCGTGGGCAGCGTCTGCAGCTGCCGCTCCACCTCGTGCAGCGTGGCCTGCGCCAGCGCCCGGCTGGTGGTGATCAGGCCGACGCGGGTGTGCACATCGTGCTCGGCCTGCGCCAGCAGGTCGGTGGCGATCAGGGCTGCGTCGCCGCTGTCGTCGGCCACCACGAAGATTTCGCTGGGCCCGGCCAGCTGGTCGATGCCGACCTGGCCGAACACCTGCCGCTTGGCTTCGTTGACGTAGGCATTGCCGGGGCCGACGATCTTGTCGACCGCAGGCACCGATTCCGTGCCCCAGGCCATGGCCGCGATGGCCTGGGCGCCGCCGATGCGGAAGATCCGGTCGGCCCCGGCGAGGTCGCAGCCGGCGATCATGGCCGGGTGGGCGTTCGGCGGCAGGCAGGCGATGATCTCGTCGCAGCCGGCCACCTTGGCAGGCACCAGGGTCATCACCGGCGCGGACAGGATGGGGTAGCGGCCGCCGGGCACATAGGCCCCGATGCGCTCGATGGGGATGATGCGGTGCCCCAGGTGCACGCCAGGCAGCGACTCCACCTCCAGCGGCAGCAGGGTGGCGAGCTGGGCCTGGGCGAATTGCCTCACCCGCTCGATGGCGAATTCGGTGTCGGCGCGGGTCTGCGGATCCAGCCCGGCCAGGGCCGCGGCCCGCTCCGAGCGCGAGATTTCGAGCACCTGTCCGTCGTAGCGGTCGAAGGCCCGGGCATAGTCGCGCACGGCCGCGTCGCCGCGCTCCCGCACGGCGGCCACCACCGAGCGCACCACGGTTTCGATGTCGGTCTGGGTCTGGGTCTGCGCTGGCGCGGGCGCCTTGATGTATTCGAGGTGGGAGAAGCGGCTGGTCATGGTGGTGTTCGGGATGGAGGTTCGGGAGGGGGCCGGCGCAATGGCGCGCCGCAGCCCCATCTTCGCACTGCTTTCGCATCGCGGGCGTCGCAACCCTGCAGGGCGGCCGGATGTTGCGCGGGATGGTGCCGGCTCTGCGGCGGCTTCCCTACACTGTGCGCCCGATCTTCAGGAAGACGCCATGATCAAGACCCTGCACCAGTATCCCGGCCTTGCCAACCCCCAGCTGCGCCCGCGCTACGCCGGGGTGGCCACCTTTTTTCGGACGCCGCTGCGCGACGACGCGCAGGACGTGGACATCGGCGTGATCGGCATCCCGTTCGACGGCGGCGTGACCCATCGCACCGGCGCCCGGCATGGTCCGCGTGCCGTGCGCGACCAGAGCACGCTGATCCGCCGCGTCCATCAGGCCACGGGGGTGGCGCCGTTCGACGGGTTGACGGTGGCCGATCTGGGTGACGCCTGGCTGGAGCGGCCCTACGAGCTGCAGGGCGCCCTGCGCGAGATCGAGGAATTCTTCGGCACGGTGCATGCGGCCGGTACCGTTCCCTTGTCGGTGGGAGGCGACCACTCGGTCACGCTGCCGGTGCTGCGGGCCATTGCCCGCGACCGCCCGGTGGGCCTGGTGCACATCGATGCCCACTGCGATACCGGGGACGACTACCTGGGCTCACGTTTTCACCATGGCGCGCCGTTCCGGCGCGCGGCCGAGGAGGGGCTGATCGACCCCCGGCGCACCATCCAGATCGGGATTCGGGGCAGTGTCAACGACCCCGCCATGTGGCAGTTCAGCCAGGACAGCGGCATGCGGGTGGTCTACATCGAGGAATTCGACGACAAGGGCTGGCAATGGGCGGCCGAAGAGGCCCGCCGCGTGGTGGGCGACGGGCCGGCCTACCTGAGCTTCGACGTGGATGGCCTGGACCCGGTGTTTGCGCCGGGGACCGGAACCCCGGAGTCGGGCGGCATCTCGATGCGCGAGGCCCAGCGTTTCCTGCGTGCGCTCGAGGGCATGGATTTCATCGGCGGCGATGTGGTCGAGGTTTCGCCTCCCTTCGACCCCTCGGGCGTGACGGCCATGAACGCGGCCAACATCCTGTTCGAGATCCTGTGCCTGCTCAGCACCTCGCTGCGTCGGCGCCGCTGAGCCCTGGGTGTCCTTCAGGCAGCAGACGGGCAACCCCAAGCGGCACGATGACAGGCACTCCGTCATTGCCGTAGAGCCGCTCCGATTGAACCCCGTAGGCGATGGCGCAGTGCTCTGGCCGCAGCGCCAAGTCGGGTGATCCGGTGGCCAGTATGGTTCCGTTGTGCAGCAGCACTGCATCGTCACAGTAGCGCAGCGCGGCGTTGAGATCGTGCATCACCACCAGGGTGATCAGCTGGCGTGAGCGAGTGAGTTCGCGCACGCATTGCAGAACTTCGAGTTGATGACGGATATCCAACGCACTGGTTGGCTCGTCCAGCAGTAGCGTTCTGGGCTGGGCGACCAGTGCCTGCGCCAGGAACACGAGTTGTCGCTGGCCCCCACTGAGCTCTCCCAGTTGGCGCTGAGCCAGATCGGCAACGCCCAGCACCGAAAGAGCATCGGCTGTTGCATTCAGATCTTCGGGTGTGACCCGGAGCCCGAGCTGTTGCAAGCGACCGAGCAGCACCACTTCCATCACAGTCAGACCCATCGGGGCCGAGTGATCCTGAGGCATGTAGGCCAGATCGCTCTGACCTTGCATGCCTTCCAGGGTCAGGACTCCTTCATAGGGCGCCAGCCCGGCGAGTCCGCGCAGCAGGGTGGATTTGCCGCAGCCATTGGCTCCCAGAACTGCCAAAACCCGACCCGGATGGGCTTCGAAGGTCACGTCCCGCAGCACCGTGCGCTGACCGTAAGCCATCCTGAGCTGGCTGGCCACCAGCTTCACCAGTAGCTCCTGCGGCTTCGTATCACGATCCAGATGAAGAAGGGCACTCCGATGAGCGCTGTCACGATGCCGATAGGCAGTATGGCAC
>VERU01000352.1 GCA_018882485.1 Rhodoferax sp.
CTGCACCCTGCCGGTGCAGTGGCTGATGCCGCTGGTGGGCTGGCGTGCGCTGTTCCTGGGGCTGGCGGGCTGGGTGCTGCTGACCATGGTGCTGATCCGCTGGTGCGTGCCGGTCTGGGCAAGGCCCGGCGCTGCGCCCGCGGCGGTGGCTCCCTCATCGGGGTATGCCGAAGTCTGGCGCAGCGCCTACTTCCGGCGGCGGGTGCCGCTGGGCTTCTTCTGTTACGGCGGCATGGTGGCCATCCAGACCCTGTGGGCGGCTCCGTGGATGACCCGGGTGGCCGGTTACACGGCCGCCGAGGCGGCGGTGGGGCTGTTCTGGATCAATGTGGCGATGCTCTGCACCTTCTGGACCTGGGGCATGCTCAACCCCTGGCTGGCGCGGCGCGGGCTGTCGGCAGACCGGCTGGTGGCCCGGGGACTGCCTTCGGCCTTCCTGATACTTGCTATTATTATTGCAGCAGGAGATCAAGTATCCACGGGGGCTACAGCCCTTTTTTCCCTGTACTGCATGGGTTCGAGCTTTGTGTCGCTGGTGCAGCCCGCGGTTGGCCTGGCCTTTCCGCCGGCGCTGGCCGGCCGCGCGCTGTCGGCCTACAACCTGGTGATTTTTTCGGGGGTGTTCGTGGTCCAGTGGGGTATCGGGCTGGGTATCGATGCCTTGCGCGCAGCCGGTCTGGGCGAGCAGGCCGCCTTCCGCTGGACCCTGGCGCTGTTCCTGCTCGCCTGTCTGATGTCTTACGCCTGGTTCCGCCGGGGTGGTGGCCATAATCAGGGTTCGTGACCCACCATGAGCAACGGCCTCCTCATCATCGCCCACGCCCCGCTGGCCAGTGCGCTGCGCCAATGCGTGCTGCACGTGTTCCCCGAAACGGGCCCGGAGCTCGTGGCGCTGGATGTACAGCCCCATGTGCCGGCCGATGAAACCCGGGCCATGGCGCTGCAGGCGCTGTCTCTGATGCCCACCGAACACACCCTGTTGCTGACCGACCTGTTTGGCGCGACGCCCTGCAATGTGGCGCAGCAACTGGTCGATGGGCTGCGCTCGCGCCTGGTCGCGGGGGTCAACCTGCCCATGCTGCTGCGGGCCATGACCTACCGCCACGAAACCCTCGACCTCATGGCCATGCGGGCACTGGCCGGAGGCACCCAGGGCATCATGACGGTGGCGGTGACGGCGCCCCAGAATCAGGCAAGGAAGCGGAATGATCAAAACCACCACGACCATCAGCAATAAGCTGGGACTGCATGCGCGGGCCTCGGCCAAGCTGACCAAGCTGGCCGGCAGTTTCCCCTGCCAGGTCTGGATGGCCCGCGGCGAGCGGCGGGTCAACGCCAAGAGCATCATGGGGGTGATGATGCTGGCCGCCGGGCTGGGCAGCACGGTGGAGATCGAGACCGAGGGCGAGCGCGAGCAGGAGGCCATGGACGCCTTGCTGGCACTGATCCACGACAAGTTCGGGGAGGGCGAGTGAGCTTTGCCATCCAGGGCCTGGCCGTAGCCCGCGGCATCGCCATGGGCCGGGCCGTGCTGGTGGCGTCCAGCCGGGTCGATGTTGCCCACTACTTCGTGGCCGAACACGAGGTAGCGGCCGAGATCGACCGGGTGCGCCGGGGCCGCAACGCCGTGGTCGAGGAGATCGCCCGGTTGCAGGCCAGCGTGGCGGCCATGAGTCCGCGTGAGACCGCGCACGAACTGGCGGCCATGCTGGACGTCCACCTGATGCTGCTCAACGACGAGGAACTCATCAGCGGGGTCAAGCACTGGATCACGGACCGGCTGTACAACGCCGAATGGGCCCTGACCACGCAGCTCGAGGTGGTGGCCCGCCAGTTCGACGAGATGGAAGACCAGTACCTGCGCGAGCGCAAGGCCGATCTGGAGCAGATCACCGAGAAGGTGCTGCGTGCCATGAAGGGGGCGGCCTCACCGGTGTTGCCGCTGCAGCGTGCGGGTCGCCGCAGCTCGCAACCCCTGCTGCTGGAGGACACCGTCGATGTTCCGCTCATCCTGGTGGCGCACGACCTGTCACCGGCCGACATGTTGCAGTTCAAGCAGAGCGTGTTTGCCGGTTTCGTCACCGACGTGGGCGGCAAGACCTCGCATACGGCCATCGTGGCCCGCAGCCTGGACATCCCGGCGGTGGTGGGCGCGCGGCTGGCCAGCCAGCTGGTGCGCCAGGACGACTGGGTCATCATCGACGGCGATGCCGGCGTGGTGGTGGTCGACCCATCGCCGGCCATGCTGGCCGAGTACGGTTTCAAGCAACGCCAGGCCGAGCTGGAGCGCAGCCGCCTGTCGCGCCTCCTGCACACCCCGGCGCTCACGCTGGACGGCGAACGCGTCGAATTGCTGGCCAACATCGAGATGCCCGAGGACGCACCGGGCGCTGTCCAGGCGGGTGCGGTCGGGGTGGGCCTTTTCCGCAGCGAATTCCTGTTCATGGGCCGTCAGGGGCGGCTGCCCGATGAAGAGGAGCAGTACCTGGCCTACCGCCGTGCCCTCGAGGGCATGCAGGGTCTGCCGGTCACCATCCGCACGGTGGATGTGGGCGCCGACAAGCCGCTGGACGCGGCCCAGGCCGATGCCGCGCACCTGAACCCGGCGCTGGGTTTGCGGGCCATTCGCTGGAGCCTGGCCGACCCGGCCATGTTCCTCACCCAGTTGCGCGCCATCCTGCGTGCCGCGGCCCATGGCAAGGCCAAGCTGCTGATTCCCATGCTGGCCCATGCCAGCGAGATCCGGCAGACGCTGGATCTGGTCGCCCAGGCCCGGGTCGAGCTGGACCAGCGGGGCCTGGCTTACGGACCGGTCCAGGTGGGCGCCATGATCGAGATCCCGGCGGCGGCACTGACCTTGGGCCTGTTTTTGCGGTATTTCGATTTCCTGTCGCTGGGCACCAACGACCTGATCCAGTACACCCTGGCCATCGATCGGTCCGACGAGTCCGTGGCCCACCTGTACGACCCCCTGCACCCCGCGGTCCTGCGCCTGGTGGCCAGCACCATCGCCGAGTGCCGGGCGCAGGGCAAGGAGGTCAGCGTGTGCGGCGAAATGGCCGGCGATGTGAGCATGACCCGGCTGCTGCTCGGGCTCGGGCTGCGCAGTTTTTCGATGCACCCGGCGCAGATTCTGGCCGTCAAGCAGGAGGTGCTGCGCGCCGACACCGGCAGGCTGGCTGTCTGGGCTCAGCAGGTGCTGGCCTGCGAGGAGCCCGGTCCGCTGCTCGAGCGGCCGGCGCCGCCCTGAGACGGCTCGTTCAGAAACGGGGCAGTTCCGGGTGTTGCAGGCTGCCGGCGCGCACCAGCATGCGGCCGTATTCGGCGCAGCGGTGCAGGGTGGGCACGACCTTGCCGGGATTGAGCAGCCCGTCGGCGTCAAAGGCCTGCTTCAGACCCGACATCTGCGCGTTTTCGGCCGCCGAAAACTGTACGCACATCGAGTTGAGTTTTTCCACGCCCACCCCGTGTTCGCCGGTGACGGTGCCGCCCATGGCCACGCTGGTTTCCAGGATGTCGGCGCCGAATAGCTCGCAGCGGCGCAGCTGGTCCGGGTCGTTGGCATCGAACAGGATCAGCGGGTGCAGGTTGCCGTCGCCGGCGTGGAACACGTT
>VERU01000353.1 GCA_018882485.1 Rhodoferax sp.
AAACGCCCGGCCTGGTAGTCCAGGTCGGCCACGGCCGCCTCCAGGTGGGCGGCTGCGCGCTCGCGCGCCCGATCGAGCGCGCGCTGCGAGCCCACCCGCACCGCCGAGCCCCCCACGAAAATCGAGCGGGAGCCCGCGCTGCCGAAGCCATCGCCGCGATCGGTGTCCCCCATCACGATGCGCACCGCCGACAGCGGGACATCGAACACATCGACCACCAGCTGCGCCAGGGAGGTGGCGATGCCCTGGCCCATGCCATTGACCGCCGAAAACACCTCGATCACGCCCTCCGGACGCACCTGGATCGTGACCCGCTCCTCGAACACATTGCCGCCGGTCCATTCCAGAAAGGTGGCGATCCCCAGGCCGCGCCAACGCCCGGCCTGGCGCGAGCGCTGTTCGCGCAGCGCGAAGCCCTGCCAGTCGGCCAGGGCCAGCGCCTGATCCATCACCCGCTCGAAGCGACCGCTGTCGTACACCTGGGCCATCGGGTTGGTGTAGGGCATCTGCTGCGGCGTGATCAGGTTGATGCGCCGCAGGGCAATCCGGTCCAGGCCGGTCTGGCGCGCCGCCTCGTCGATCAGGCGCTCCATGGTGTGGATGGCCTCGGGCCGGCCGGCACCGCGGTAGGCTCCCACCGGCGCGGTGTGGGTCATCACGGCTTTGAAATGGAAATCGACCCGCGCAATGTCGTACACACTGGTCTGCACCCAGGGCCCGATCATCAGCGCGATCGCCACCCCGGTCGGCGTGGCATAGGCGCCCACATTGGCCAGCGTCGATAGCCGCAGGGCCAGGATGCGGCCCCGGTCGTCCAGCGCCAGTTCGGCATCGGAATCCAGGTCGCGACCGGTGGCCGCGCTCAGGAACTCCTCGCTGCGCTCGGCAATCCACTTGACCGGACGCCGCAGGGTCCAGGCGGCCCAGGCCACGGCGGCGTCCTCGGGATGCATGCCCCCCTTGAGGCCGAAGCCCCCTCCGACATCGCCCACCGTGACCCGGATGCGGTCGCGCGGGATGCCCAACACGTCCTTGGACAGCGCCTGCCGGATGCCGCTGGGCATCTGGGTGCTCATGCGCAGCGTCAGGCGGCCGTCGGCTGGGTCGACAAACGCCATCACCGAGCGCGGCTCCAGGGTCAACGCGGCCAGGCGCTGGTTGACGATGCGCAGCCGGACCCGGTGCGCGGCCTGCGCGAAGGCCTGCTGCACGGC
The DNA here is from genome assembly GCA_018882485.1 of Rhodoferax sp. Lineage (GTDB taxonomy): Bacteria > Pseudomonadota > Gammaproteobacteria > Burkholderiales > Burkholderiaceae_C > Rhodoferax. The sequence continues at coordinate 1,215 of VERU01000353.1, forward strand.
CGCCGCATCGCCATAGCGCTTTTCGGCTGCGATGTTGTCGGGCGCACCGTCCGACACCCGGGGCGCGCCCGGTGCGACGGCAGCGGCGAGGTCCACCACCATCGGCTGTTCCTCCAGGTCCACCTCGAGGGCTTCGGCGGCGTCACGCGCCTGCTCCAGGGTGCCGGCCACCACCATGGCCAGTGCTTCGCCCACATGGCGCACCCGCTCGACGGCCAACGGCCAGCGCTCGGGGCTGCCTTGCGGGCCATCGACTCGGCGAAACCCGGTCGGTGCGGCCATCGGGCGCACGCCTGCCGCCACCAGATCGGCGCCGGTGTAGACCGCCACCACGCCCGGCAGCGCCCGGGCCGCCGAGGCGTCGATGTGCCGGATGCGCGCATGGGGATAGGCCGAGCGCACAAAGCAGACGCGCAGCGGCGGCTCCAGCCCCGGCTCCGGAGGCAGGTCGTCGGTGTAGCAGCCCTGGCCGCGCAACAGCAGGTCGTCCTCGATGCGCAGGACGCTGCGCCCACTGCCGAAACGCTGCTGCGCGTCGCTCATGGTGCGACCTCCTTGGCCCCGACCACAAAGTATTCCGTCTCGCCAAAGCAGGATCCGGGAAGGCCCCGATGCTGTTCGTAGTCCAGGGTGACACGCCGACCCATCAACTGGCCGATGCGCACCGCGACCTCGGCATCGCGCACGCTGAAGAAGAACTTCTCGGGCGAGGCCCCGGGCATGGCCACCAGCGACAGCTCACCCTCCCAGGTCTTGCAGACCCAGCCCTTGCGGGAAAACTTCTGCAGAAAACCGGAGCGCTCGCCAGTCGAATAGCTCCAGTTCAGAACCACCGCCAGATAGGCGCCGGCCAACAGGGCCAGCAGCAGCACCAGCAAAGCCAGCGCCCTGAGGGCACGCCGCCCGGCACCCTGCAACGCGAGCCGGGCGTTCACGATGCGGCCTGCGGAGCGCAGACGGCCACGCACTCGATCTCGAAACGCAGCGCCTCCGACAGGCAGCCCGTGATGGTGGTGCGGGCGGGAAAGGGCTCGGCGAAGTATTCGCGGTACAGCCGGTTGAAGGTCGGCAGGTCGTCCGCATCGCGCACATAGTTGCGGGTCTGAACCACCTGCGCCAGGTCGGCACCTGCCGTCTGGAGCACCTTGCGCAGGTTCTCCACCGAGCGTCGGAACTCCCCTTCAAAGGTGTCGGACACGATCTTTCCGGTCAGGTCCACCGAGGCCTGACCGGACACGAACACCAGCGGGCCGACCTTGACGCAGGGGCTGAACGGCAGGTGTGAAACCGGGGTGCCCGGCTCACGCGGATAGGAAACGCTCAAATCCATGGGAAGTTGCTCCAGGGTGGGGTTACGGGGATTCATGCGGCAGGGTCCGATCGCCTCAGGCGCCGCCACAGCACCAGCACGACGGCCAGGTTCAACAGATTCCAGGCCACACCGTTGGCGAACGCGGCCTCGTAGGAACCCGTCAGGTCAAAAACCTTGCCGGACATCCAGCCCCCCAAGGCCATGCCCAGCATGGTGCACATGATGACGGCCCCTACGCGCACGCCGGTCTGGTTGGGTGCGAAATGTTCCCGCACGATGATCGCGTAAGCCGGCACGATACCGCCCTGGAACAGGCCGAACAGCGCCGAAACGATGTACAGCGACAGCAGATTGTCAAACGGCAGAAACAGCAGCAGCGCCACCCCCTGCAGCACCGACCCCAGCAACAGGGTGCGAAGGCCACCGATGCGGTCGCAGATCAGGCCGGACACCAGCCGGCTCACGATCCCGCAGGCCAGCATCAGCGACAGCATCTGAGCCCCTCGGGCGGCACCGAACCCCAGGTCGGTGCAGTAGGCAACCAGATGCACCTGGGGCATGGCCATGGCCACGCAGCAGGCCACCCCGGCCACGCACAGGGCCGCCGTAGCCGCGTTGGGCGAAAGGCCGAACGGCCGCTGGGCCGCGTCCGGGCGCCCCGCCACCGGTGCCGCCACCGCCAGCTGCACCGGGGAGCGCCGGCGCATCAGCGGTGCCAGTGCGGCCATGCTGAACCCGCAGAACAGACCGAGCCCAAGGTAGGCTGACCGCCAGCCTGCGGTCTCCACAAAGTGCTGGATCAGTGGCGGCCAGACCGTGCCCGCAAGGTAGTTGCCGCTGGCGCAGACGGCCACCGCAATGCCCCGGCGGCGGGTGAACCAGAGGGCGATATCGGCCATCAGCGGCGCAAAGGTCAGTGAACTGCCCAGCAGCCCGATGAACAGTCCGTGCGCCAGCGCGAAACCCAGCATGTCGGTGCTGCGGCTGGCCAGCACGAAGCCCGTCCCGGTGCACAGCGCCGCGAGCAACAGGGGGCGGAACAGACCCAGGCGATCGGCGGCACGCCCCATGAAC
>VERU01000354.1 GCA_018882485.1 Rhodoferax sp.
CGATTGCAATGTGGGTCATCGACGTGGTGGGCGTGGCGCCATGCCAGTGCCGGTGGTTGGGTGGGCACCACACGACGTCACCCGGCCGAATCTCCACGATCGGCTCGCCTTCGCACTGGGTCCACCCGCAGCCGGCCGTGATGATCAGGATCTGGCCCAGCGGATGTGTGTGCCAGGCGGTGCGCGCGCCCGGTTCGAACGTCACGTTGCCGGCCACCATCCGCGAAGGTGCCGGTGTCGTGATGATCGGGTCCCGGCGAACCCGGCCCGTGAAGTACTCTGCGGGCCCGACCGACGAGGGCTGGGATCCAGCGCGAATCAGCAGCATGGAATGGTCCTTTCTTGGGTGTGGAACTGGTCGGCCATAGCGCCGTCATGCCTTGGGGGCAAAGATCTCCTTGGCCCGCGCCACGGCAGTCACTGCGCTCGGCCATCCGGCGTAGAACGCCACATGGGTGATCATCTCGATGATCTCCTCCTGGGTGACGCCGTTGGCGATCGCGCGGGGGAAATGCGCCGGCATCTGTTCTGCCTTTCCGGTAGCCACGAGAACCGCACAGGTGATGAGGCTGCGATCCCGCTTGGACAATTGCGGCCGTTCCCAGATGTCACCGAACAGCGTCTCGTCGCTCAGTTCTGCGAACTTGGGCGCGATATCGCCGAAGAGATCGCGCGCTGCCGTGTTCCTGGTTGTCGTCATGAAATCTCCTTGGGTTTGCCGGTTTGATGGGAGCGAAGATGCTCAGTTGTAGCGCGCGGTCAGTCCACCGTCGACCACGATGGTCTCACCAGTGATGTAGCCCGAAAGATCGGAAAGCAGGAACAGGACCACGCTGGCGACCTCCTCCGCGGTCCCGACCCGGCCCAGCGGGGCACGGCCTTCGACGGACTGCCGGAAGTTCGGATTCGTCTGCAAGGGCGTATCAATGATGCCGGGCGCCACCGCATTCACCCGCACGCCATGGCCGCCCAGATCGACAGCCAATGCGCGCGTCAGGTTGATCACGGCGGCCTTGGACGCTGCATAGGCCGTCCGGTTTTCCTTGACGACCAGACCTGCGATGGAGGCCATGTTGACGATCGCTCCACTGCGCCGCCTGGCCAGATGACGCGCCGCGGCGCGGCAGAAGTACATCACGCCATGAAGATTGATATCCATGAGCCCGTGCCAATCCTCGTCCGTGACATCGAGCACATGACCACCCACGGCCCGGCCGGCATTGGCCACTGCGTGGGTCACCAGCCCATGGTCGCGTTCCATGGCCGCAAAGCAGGCATCCACAGCGCCGGAGTCCCGCACATCCAGCGGGTAGGCAAGGGGCTTTGTCGACGCGGCGTCCGCATACACCTCCCGCGCCGCAGCAGCGAGGCGCTGCGCATCAATGTCCAACAGCAATGGCGTCGCGCCGGCGACACGCAGTTGCCTGCAGATCGCCAGGCCAATTCCGGATGCGGCACCCGTGACCGGAATGACGGCCGAATCCAGTTTCCAGGGGCTCATGGATGCTTGCCTTTCATACCAACGATTTGCAGATGCATCCATGGTATGGATATTTGATGCATTGTGCATTATATTCTGCAACATTCAACGCATGGAGGTCATGGGCATTCGCCCGTGCACGAATGAGACATGGGCGATTCAGGCACTTCTCTCGAACAGCAGCTTGCGCAATTCGTTGCGGGATTCGGGGTGGATCACATCGACACACAGGCCCGCGATTGCGCCAAAGGCCTGATCAAGGACCAATTGGCGATCCAGATCGGAGCCTGTGGTTTGCCCTGGTCTCGGCAGGTGCGCGCCTCCCGGCGCCTGCAGGCTGGCCGCAGCACGGTCGTTGGTGAATCCGGCCTTGCGTCGGCGCTGGATGCGGCCTACCTGAATGCCACCTATGGCCACGGATTCGAGTACGACGACTATGCCGGCAACGCCCACCCCGGATGCTGCGTCGTACCGGTTGCGCTGGCCCTCGGTGAGGAGGTCGACGCCACTCTGGGACGGATGCTGGTGGCGATGCTTGCCGGCTATGAGGCCTATGTTCGGATCGGGCATCTGGCGTCACCGGAACTCCTGAACGCAGGATGGCAGCCCCACAGCGTACTTGCCAATTTCGGGGCGGCCGCCGTCGCGGCCAGAATGCATGAGCTGGATGCGAATACCACCCTGCATGCGCTGTCCATCGCATTGAGCCATGCCAGCGGCACCACAGAGTACGCATCTACCGGTGGATCCATCAAGCGGGCCCACGCAGGCATGGCGGTGCGCAACGGCATCGAATCCGTTGCACTGGCGCGCGCCGGTATCACCGGGCCACAGCGTTTCCTGACCGGCGACAGGGGGCTGTACCGCACCTTCGTCCGCAAGGTGGTGGGCGACGATGCAGGTGCCACTTTCCTTCCGGGCCAGCCACTGGCCATTCGGCAACTCGCCTACAAGGCCTACTGCTGCTGCGCCGCGAACCATGCCTACATCGAAGCCTTGGCTCCGGTGCGAGGCCGTGCCGCCGACATCATCGGGATCGACGCGCGCATCCAGACCATGACCGACGCGATCGTCGGGAATCGCAATGCACACATCTATGCACCGCGAAACATCGAGGAGCTGCAATACTCGCTGCCGGTGCAGATGGCGCTTTCCGCATTGGGCAAAGGCAACGGCTACCGGACGCACCGAAACTATCTGGATGGCCGTCTGGACCTGGGCCTGGACTCCGAGGTCCTCGCGATGGCGCGTCGGATCCGCCTGGAGGTGTCACCCGCGCTGGATCGGCAGTACCCGCGCACCTTTGTCGCGGACCTCACTGTGCACTTCCAGGACGGCAGCTCGGAACACCTGTTTGTCGACCGCGTCACGGGGCGCCCGGACAAGCCCTTCTCCCGGGTGGAACACCAGGCCAAGCTGGACGAACTGACGATCGACACGCTGGGGCCGGTCCGGTCGGCCCAACTGTTCGCCCTGGTGGACGCCCTGCCACCAGACACGCCGGTCCGCGAACTGACAGCACTGCTGAATCCGCGGTAATCGAAGAAACTCCCACCATCCTCCACGGGCCCGAGACGCGGCAACGCAAATTCCCCGCCTTGCCGTCAACCGACCCAATTACTTCAACATTCCACCATGACACTGATCGAACAACTGGCAGACTTTGCGGCAGGCACACGGTACGAAACCCTTCCCGCCACGGTGGCGGAAGAGTGCAAACGCGACATCCTCGACGCCATCGGATGCGCGCTGGCATCTTTTGGTCAACCGAAGGCCGTCAAGGGGATCGCTGGCGCCATCCGGCTCGGTGGAACGCAGGGCCCCGCCACCATCATCGGCACCGGGCAGCGATCGTCGATCCTTGGTGCAGCATTCGCCAACGGCGAGATGATCAGCACACTGGACGCTGATTCCGTGCTGCTGCCCGGGCATGTCAGCCCCTACGTGCTGCCCGGCGCTTTCGCCGTCAGCGAGGAACTGCACCGCAGTGGCAAGGACCTGATCGCGGCCGTCGCGGTATCCCACGAGATGTCCTACCGTTTCGGCGCCACAGTGAATGGCACACGCGAGTACCGCGATGGCAAGGCCGCCACGGCCGCAGTGGTAGGCTACAGC
>VERU01000355.1 GCA_018882485.1 Rhodoferax sp.
ACGGTTCCCGCCAGCCGGTGTACAGGGCCAGCAGCAAGGCCAGCGCCAGCAGGCCGGCCGATACGGGGTCGGTCAGGAAAATGGCATGGTCGCCGCCCGAGATCAGCAGGCTGCGGCGGTAGTTCGATTCCACCAGGTAGCCCAGCACCAGGCCCAGCACCAGCGGCAGCACCGGGATCCTGAGCCAGCGCATGGCGTAGCCCAGCACCCCGATGCCCAGCACCAGCCCGAGCTCGAACAGGCTCTGGTGGATGGCGTACACGCCCGTCATCACCAGGGCCAGGATGGCGGCGATCAGGTAGGGCTTGGGCCGGTTCACCAGCCAGATGCAGGGGGTCAGGATCACCAGGCCGATCAGCAGCATGGCGATGTTGGCCATCAGCAGCCCGCCGTACAGGCCGTAGACCACCTCCGGCGCCTTGGTGAACAGCATCGGCCCGGGCTGCAGGCCATGGATCAGGAAACCGCCCATCAGGATGGCCGCCGAGTTGGAGCCCGGGATGCCCAGGCTCAGCAGCGGCACCAGGGCCGTCGCAGTGACCACGTTGTTGGCCGCCTCGGGCGCTGCAACGCCCTCGGGCGAGCCCTTGCCGAACTCCTCGGGGTGACGGGACCAGCGGCGGGACTCCGAATAGGCCATGAAGGCCGCTACCGTCCCGCCCGCCCCGGGCGTGACCCCTTCCACGGTGCCGACCACCGCCCCGATGGCTTGCGGCCGGAACAAGCGCTTCCACATCGCCCAATCGGGCAGCTTCAGCCGGGTCTGGACCTTGTCGGCGCGCGCCCAGGCGGGCTCGCCGATCTGCACCAGCATCTCGGTCACGGCGAACAGGCCGACCATGACCAGAATGGGCTTGACGCCGTCCAGCAGTTCGGCCGAGCCGAAGGTGAAGCGCGCCACACCCGAGACCGGGTCGCTGCCGATGAAGGCGATCATCAGGCCCAGGCTGGCAGCGATCAGGCCCTTGAGCAGCGAGCCGCCCGAAAGTCCCGCGATCACCGACAGACCCAGGATGCCCAGCGAAAAATAGGCCGCCGGCGTGAAGGCCAGCGCCACCTTGGCCAGGCTCTCGGTGGCCAGCACCAGCACCAGCAGGCCGAACAGGCCGCCGACCAGGCCGGACACCAGCGAGATCCCCAGTGCCTCACCGGCCCGGCCCTGGCGCGCCATCTCGTAGCCGTCCAGCACCGTGGCCGATGCGGAATTGGTGCCGGGGGTGCGGATCAGGATGGCCGGAATGGAGCCGCCATACTCGGCGCCCACGTACACGCTGGCCAGCAGCACGATGGCCACCGTGGGGGGCATGCCCACCGTGAAGGGCAGCAGCAGCGCCATGGCGATCGAGGGCGAGATGCCCGGCAGGGCACCGCCCAGGATGCCCCAGAGCACACCCGCGAAGGCGGCCAGCACCACCCAGCCCGAACCCAGGGCGGCGAACGACTGCAGCAGGGCGTCCATGCCTCAGGCCCCCAGCCAGGCGCGCCAGGCTCCGGCCGGCAGCCGTACCCGCAGCAGCACATCGAACAGCAGCCACAACAGGGGACCCGACAGCAGCAGGCAGCCGGCCAGCGCCCGGCGATCCCGCGCGCCACCAAACCACGCCGCCGCCAGGGTCAGCAGGCCGACCGAGACGATGTAGCCCAGCCAGGGCTGGATCAGCACATAGACCACCAGGATCAGGAGCAACCCGGCGGCCGCCGCGTGGGGCCGCCACGGCGCGGCCCCGCCGGCATCCGTGGGCGGTCCGTCCCCTGCATTGCCCGGGGCCGCCGCCCGACGCGGCCACCCTGCCTTGAGCAGCAGCGCCAGGCCGCAGGCCGCCAGCAGCGAACCCACCGCCACCGGCACGCCCGAAGCCCCCACCGCATCGGCGAGCAGGCTGTCCTCGATGCCCCGGGCCTGCGCCACGTAAGCGCCGCCCAGCGCCAGCGCCAGGGCGCCCGTCCAGAGGTCGCGTACGCGCGACTGGCGCGATCCGCTCATTTGATCAGGCCCAGTTCCTTGAAGGACTCCACCGTCTCGGCGGCCACCTCGGCGGTGTATTTGCGCGCCGCCTCACGGCCCATCAGGATCGGGGTCAGGTGCTCCCGGGTGTATTCCGCCTTGTAGGCCGGGATCTCCAGCGCCCTTCTCAGGCCCTCCTCCCAGGCTTTGGCGACGGCATCCGGCACACCCTTGGGGCTGGCCAGCCCCCGGAACTTGCGCACCACGACGTTGTAGCCCTGCTCCCGCGCCGTGGGCAGCTGGGGCAAGCCCTGCAGCCGCTTCTCGGACAGGGTGGCCAGCAGCCGGATCTTGCCGGCCTCCAGCTGACCGTTGATCTCCTGCATCTCGCCGATGCCGATGTCATAGGTGCCGTTGAGCACCCCGATCATCTGGTCGGCGCCACCCTCGTGGCTGACGATCGGCACCTTCACGCCACCCGCGCGCGCCAGCCGCTCCATGGCAATGCGCTCCAGCGAGGCCGGGTTGGACGCCCCCCAGCGCGACTTGCCCGGGTTGGCCCGCGCATGGTTGACCACATCGGCCAGGGTCTTGAACGGCGAATCAGCGCGGGTGTAGATCACCTCCGGGTCGGCGAACACGATGACCATGGGGTCCAGCCCGTCGTAGCCCACCGGCGGCTTGGACAGCAGGGTGGTCTGGATGTAGGTGGGCGTGGTGCCGTAGAAGACGGAACCGTCGGCCGCGCCCTTGGCCACATGGGCCACAGCGGTGGCGCCACTGCCGCCGCGGATGTTCTCCACCGAGAAATTGGTCTTCATCACCGTCGACAGGTGCTTGATCAGGTCGCGCAGGAACACGTCGGTGCCGCCACCCGGACTGGAGTGGGTGACCAGCGATACCCGGCTGACCGGGTACTCGACCGGCTGCGCAAAGGCCAGGCCGGCGGTGCAGAGCGTCAGGACGGCGGTGGCCGCAAGGCGTCGTAGGGACATGTCGGTTCTCCTTGGATGGGTGGCAGGGCAAAGGGACGAAGGCGTGCGGACCCGCTGCGGATCAGGCGGCCGGCGTGAGAGCCGACAGCAGCGGCTGCAGGTCGGGCTGGCTGGCCAGCGCGAGGCTGAGCTCCCAGCCGCGGCGGGCCTGCTCCAGGCCCAGCACCGGGGCAGCCTGGTCGATGAACTTGTCGGCCAGCTGGGCATGGCTCATGGGCTGCTCCAGGCTGCCCACGGCGCGCTCCACGAACAGCGCCAGTGTGCGGCCGTCCACGGTCTCCAGGCGGACATCGACCGAGGCCTCGTGGATGGCGGGGTCCACCACCAGCTCGACGCGCGAGCGCAGGGCCAGCACGGCGGGATCGTTGACCACGGCGTCCTCGTACTCGTGCTCGCCGGCACGCCCGTGGATGATGGCGACCGCGCAGGAGTGGTAGACGCTGAACTTGCTCTCCAGCCCGGTGGCGGGCGTCTTCTTGCCGGTGAGCTCCTGCACCAGCGGATGCGCCCGGACCACGATGCGGGCCACCTGATCGGCACTCAGGCCATGCCGGTTGCGCAGTTGCACGCAGGCGTCGATGGCCGGATGGATCACGATGCCGCAGGCAAAGGGCTTGTAGGTGTTGAGCGCGATCTCCCAGCGCTGGCCCAGCC
>VERU01000356.1 GCA_018882485.1 Rhodoferax sp.
CCGCCAGGAGGGTGGGGCGGCCTTCATGGCCGAGGCCCATGGCAAGCTGACCGGCCGGCCTGGCGTCTGCTTTGTGACGCGGGGCCCCGGGGCGACCAATGCGTCGGTCGGCGTGCACACGGCATTCCAGGACTCAACGCCCATGGTGCTGTTCATCGGCGATGTGGCCAGCGACATGCGGGATCGGGAAGCGTTCCAGGAGGTCGATTTCCTGGCCTTTCTGGGGCCTGGCACCAAAGGCTTTGCCAAGCGGGTGGAGCGCATTGACGATGCCCGGCGCATCCCCGAGTACGTGGCGCGCGCCTTTGCCACCGCGATGAATGGCCGGCCGGGCCCGGTGGTGCTGGTGCTGCCCGAGGACATGCTGGCCGGCCCGGTGGGCACCGACCCGGTGTCGGGCCGGTCGCCACAGCCGCTGCCCCGCGTGGAGGCGGTTCAGGCCTGGAGCGACCCGGGAGCCCTGCGCACTCTTCGTTCGATGCTCCTGAAATCAGAGCGCCCTATGGTCATTGCAGGCGGTGGCGGCTGGACGGTGCAGGCCGCGCAGGCCCTGCAGCGTTTTGCCGAGAACTGGTGCCTGCCGGTGGCCAATGCCTTCCGGTTCCAGGACACGTTTGACAACCACCACCCGCAGTACGCCGGCGATGTGGGCATCGCCATCAATCCCCTGCTGGTGCAGCGGCTGCGCGACTGCGATCTGTTGCTGGCGATCGGTCCGCGTCTGGGCGAGATCACCACCAGCGGCTACACGCTGTTGGACGTTCCCAAGCCGCGTCAGACTCTGGTGCACATCCACGGCAGCGCCGAGGAGCTGAACCGGGTCTACCAGGCCGATCTGGCCATCCTGTCCACCATGAACGCGGCGGCGCGCTCGCTGGAGGTGCTGACCGCTCCGCCCAGCCTGCCCTGGCAGGGCTGGACGCAAGGGTGCCACCAGGACTACCTGCGCAACCTCACCCCGCAGGCCCTGCCGGGGGCCATCGACATGCCCGCCATCGTGGCCAGCCTGCAGCGGCATCTGCCGGCCGATGCGGTGCTGACCAATGGCGCCGGCAATTTCGCCACCTGGATCCACCGGTTTTTCCGGCATCAGGGTCTGGCCAAGGGCCACAAGACCCAGCTTGCGCCCACCAGCGGCGCCATGGGCTACGGGGTGCCGGCTGGCATCGCGGCGGCCATCATCACCGGGCGCCTGGCCTTCACCATCGCGGGCGATGGCGATTTCCTCATGAACGGCCAGGAACTGGCCACGGCCGCGCAGCATGGTGCGAAGACCATCGTCCTGCTGCTCAACAACGGCATGTTCGGCACCATCCGCATGCACCAGGAGCGAGAGTATCCCCAACGGGTGGCCGGCACCTCGCTGCAGAACCCTGATTTCGTGGCGCTGGCCCGCGCCTATGGTTACGCAGCAGAACGCATCACGCAGACCGCCGAGTTCGAACCGGCGCTGCTCGCAGCGCTGGCGCGACCGCAGGGTACGCTGATCGAGGTGATGCTGGACCCCGAGGTGATCACCACCCGCGGCACCCTGTCCGACATCCGGAGCCGCGCCTTGGCCCAGTCGCTACCAAAAACATAGCTATAAATCAAGCCTGGACAGGGGCTGGGCCATGATTTGAGCCATCAAAAAGGCCCGCCGGAGCGGGCCTTTGTGCGGGTGCAGACACGGCAGCGACGCGCTGTCGCCGCGACGGGTCACTCCCTGATGTCCACGCCAAAGAAGCTGTGGCGGCCGAAGGGGCTGAGCTTGAAGTCGATCACTTCCTTGCGCACCGGCTTGAGCTGCACCGCGTGGGCAATGGTGAACCAGGGCGCCTGTTCCTTGAAGATCACCTGGGCCTGCTCGTACAGCTTGGTGCGCTCGGCCGTGCTGCTGATGGACTTGGCCTTGAGCACCAGGTCTTCAAAGGGCTGGTGGCAGAACTTGGCCACATTGCTGCCGTCGGTCTTGGCGGCATCGCAGCCCAGCAGGGTGTGCAGGAAGTTGTCCGGATCCCCGTTGTCGCCGGTCCAGCCCAGCATGCCCATCTGGTGTTCGCCAGCCTGCATGCGCTTGCGGTACTCGCCCCATTCAAAGCTCTTGATCTCGGCCTTGACGCCGATCTTGGCCAGATCGGCCTGCATCAGCTCGGCGATGCGCTTGGCGTTGGGGTTGTAGGGGCGTTGCACCGGCATGGCCCACAGGTCGGTGCTGAAGCCGTTCGGGTAACCCGCTGCGGCCAGCAGCTTCTGGGCAGCGGCTGGATCGAAGGGATCGTCCTTGATGGCGTTGTTGTAGGACCACTGGGTCGGCGGGATCGGGTTCTTGGCGGCCACCCCGCTGCTCAGGTAGACGGCATCGATGATGGCCTGCTTGTTGATGGCCATGTTGATGGCCTTGCGCACGCGCACATCGTCAAAGGGCTTCTTGGTGGTGTTGTAGGCGAGATAGCCGACATTCAGACCGGGTTGCTCCAGCACGGTGACGCGGGGGTGCTTGCGCATGGCGTCCAGGTCCGCCGGCGCCGGGTAGGGCATCACATGGCATTCGCCCTTCTGCAGCTTGGCCCAGCGCACCGCCGCGTCCGGCGTGATGGAGAACACCAGATCGTCGATCTTGGGTTTGCCGGCCCAGTGTTCCTGGAAGGCCTTGTAGCGGATGATGGCGTCCTTCTGGTACTGCACCAGGTAGAACGGCCCGGTGCCGATCGGCTCCTGGTCGATCACTTCGGGGGTGCCGGCCTTGAGCATGGCATCGGCATACTCCTTGGACTGGATGCCGGCGTACTCCATGGCCCAGCCCGACAGGAAGGGCGCATCGGACTTGTTCAGGGTGATCTTGATGGTCAGGTCGTTGATCTTGTCCACCGACTTGATCAGCTTGTCCATCCTCATGTCCTGGAAGTAGGAGTGGTTGGGGCTGGTGACCTTGAAGTAGGGATGATTTTCCTTCCACTGGCGCTCGATCGCGAAGATGATGTCATCGGCGTTCATGTCGCGGGTGGGCTTGAAGTTCTTGTTGCTGTGCCACTTCACGCCCTTGCGCAGGAAAAAGGTGTACTCCCGGCCGTCGGGCGAGACGGTCCATCGCTCGGCCAGCCCGGGCACCACCGCGGTGCCGCCCCGCTCGAAGTCAACCAGCCGGCTGTAGATCTGGCTGTTGGCGTCGAAGGAGGTGCCGGTGGTGTTGATGCCCGGGTAAAAGTTCTCGGGGCTGCCTTCCGAGCAGTAGACCAGGGTCTTGGCGGATGCCGGCGCCAGCGCTGTCAGGGCGGCCAGCGCGACCGCGCCGAGCAGGCCGGCCCGGCCCGATGCGACGCCTAGGGTTGAACGATTCATGGTGAGGACTCCTCAGGGTTGGTGCTGCACTGCAGCGTTGGGGTGAAGGGTTTCGGCCAGGTGACAGGCGACCTGCCGCCCGTCGATGTCGCGCAGCTGCGGGCGCTCGCTGCGGCAGCGGTCCACCGCATGGGTGCAGCGGGTCGAGAACACGCAGCCGGCCGGCGGGTGCAGGGGCGAGGGGATTTCGCCCCCCAGCACGATGCGGGGCAGGCTCGCCGGCCGTCCCGGCAGACCGGGTGTGGAGGCGAGCAGGGGCCGGGGGTACGGG